>NZ_CAUVXP010000112.1:0-19730 GCF_963555955.1 Protofrankia sp. Cas3 | reverse complement strand
GGAGCTGAAGGCCACCGCATGATCGACGGTGTTCGCCGCGGGCTCGCTCGCAGCCACCCCGCCTGGATACCCGCTCACGACGACACCAGTTCCTCTCCGTCGCAGCCTCTAGACGGTCCGCGTCCGTCCAGTGGGCCGATCTCGTGGTTTGCAGTGTCGCGGTTTGCAGTGTCGTGGTCCGCGATGTCGGCCGGAACCTCGACCGGTAGCATTCCGGTGCGCTGTTCGGCATGGGTCACCGCCGCCGCGGCCAACGCCCGGAACAGCGGGTGGGCCCGGGTCGGTCGGGATCGGAACTCCGGGTGCGCCTGGGTGCCCACGTAGAACGGATTGTTCCCGGTCGTGAGCTCGACGACCTCGACGAGCCGACCGTCCGGCGAGGTCCCCGAGATCACCAGGCCGGCGGCGGTGAGCCGGTCCCGGTAGTCGTTGTTGACCTCATAGCGGTGCCGGTGACGCTCACCGACCTCGGCGACCCCGTACACCCGCCGGGCCACCGTCCCCGGAACCAACACGCACGGGTAGCGGCCCAGACGCATGGTGCCGCCCATATCCCGCTCACCGGCGACCACCGCCCGCTGGTCGGCCATGGTGGAGATCACCGGATGCGGGGTGTCCGCGTCGAACTCGGTCGAGTTCGCCCCCACCAGCCCGGCCATGTTGCGGGCCGCCTCGATCACCATGCACTGCAGGCCCAGGCACAACCCCAACGCCGGGATCGCGTTCATCCGCGCGTGACGCAGCGCCTCGATCTTCCCCTCGATGCCGCGGATGCCGAAACCACCCGGCACGAGCACGCCGTCGACGCCATCCAATGCGGATGCGGTGGTCTCCACCGACGAGCAGGAGTCCGAGGGCACCCAGCGGATCTCCACCCGGGCGTTCACCGCGAAGCCACCCGCGCGCAACGCTTCGGTCACCGACAGGTAGGCGTCCGGCAGGTCGACGTACTTGCCGACGATCGCGACGGTGACCATCTTGGCCGGGCAGTGAACACGGCGCAGCAGGGTGTCCCACTCGGTCCAGTCGACGTCGCGAAAGGGCAGGCCCAGGCGGCGGACCGCATAGGCGTCGAGCCCCTCGCGGTGCAGCACCTTCGGAATGTCGTAGATCGATACCGCATCCGGCGCACCGACCACGGCCTCGTCGTCCACATCGCACATCAACGCAATCTTGTTCTTGAGTGCGTCCGGCAGCGGGCGGTCAGACCGGGCGACCACCGCATCCGGCTGAAGGCCGATACTGCGCAGTGCCGCCACCGAGTGCTGCGTCGGCTTGGTCTTGAGCTCGCCGGAGGGAGCCAGGTACGGCACCAGGCTCACGTGCACGGTCAGGACGTTGTCACGGCCTACCTCGTGGCGGACCTGCCGGATCGCCTCGAGGTAGGGCAGGGACTCGATGTCGCCGACCGTCCCGCCCACCTCGGTGATGACCACGTCCACCTCGTCGGTGGCGAGCCTGCGGATCCGGCCCTTGATCTCGTCGGTGATGTGCGGTATGACCTGCACCGTCTGCCCGAGATAGTCGCCCCGGCGTTCTCGGGCGATCACCTCCGAGTAGACCTGGCCGGTGGTGACGTTCGCGCTGCCGTCGAGGTCGACGTCCAGGAACCGTTCGTAGTGGCCGATGTCGAGGTCTGTCTCGGCACCGTCATCGGTGACGAAGACCTCCCCGTGCTGGAACGGGTTCATCGTGCCGGGGTCGACGTTGAGGTAGGGATCAAGCTTCTGCATGGTGACCCGTAGGCCACGTGCCTTCAGGAGACGACCGAGGCTGGATGCGGTGAGCCCCTTGCCGAGACTGGAGGCCACACCTCCGGTCACAAAAATGTGCTTGGTCACGTGCGCCTGCGCCACGCTGAGACCCTTCCGTGGGTATCGCCGGCCGGATCCGTACCTGGCCGGTCCACGGGATTTCACGGTAACACCCCTGCCCACGGCCTGCTCACGCGCAGGTCACCGATGCCGGCACCGGCCAGGCTCAGACCTTGACCGGCTCAGACCTTGACCGGCTTGACCCGCCGTTGGGGTGGCACGCCCGGCTCGGTGGTGAGCACCGCGAGGTCCTCGGGATCGGACGTCAGCACCAGCACCGGTCGCGGCTGCTCCAGCGCCGTCGCGGCCACGACTGCCTCGACGGCGTAGCGGTGGCCGTCGAGCCCGGTCTCGTCGAGGAGCGCCGCGGCGCGCTTGGCGATGTCCTCGGTCACCGCGACGATCCGGATATGGGGTACAGCCCATGCCAGCGCTTCGCGCCGTGGACCATCGGGCCGCCGCACCTCCACCAGCGTAAGCGTGGATGCAATCACCACCGCACCACGAAGCCGTGCGGCTTCGACCCGGCGCACCACGTCGCCATCCCTGTCGGCGAGAAGCGAGAGCCCCTGTGAGTCCAGCACCAGGGTGCCACCGCCGGGAGTGCTCAGTCGGCGTCGGGCCATTCCGCCAGAGCCTCCCGCACCCCGTCGACGTCAAGGGGGCCGTGCTCGTGCTCGTAGTCCTCGACGATCTCCTGCAGCTGCCGCATGTGGACCCAGTGCGCGAGCGCCTCGGTGGCCGCGGCGGAGAACCCACGCGGCCCAGTACGCGCCTCGACCTCACGGATGAGGTCTTCCGGGAAGGACGTGCTGCGTTTGACCGCACGCCCGGTGAAGGGCGGCTCCGCGGCAGAGGTAACGGCCATGCCGTCATTATTGCTACTTCCAGTGGCAATCGCAAAGTCAACTCACTAAGAGCGCCCGGCAATAGGGGCGTGAATCAGGGATCGGGGCCGGGGCGCGTAGATCGCGAGGCGGAGGAGGGAGCCACCGGAGGTTGTTGGTGTCGACCGGCGGCACCCGAAACGATCTGCGGCCATGGTGTGACTGCCCAGTCCGCCGCCCGTGGAGCTGCCGGCCACCGTAGGTGCGGCGGGCCGACCGGGCAGCGCCGCGAGCGGCGGCAATCCGGTCGCGCGCAGGTCACCGATGCCAGCACAGCACGAGGGGTAGGTGGTTTTAGCTGTGATAATGACGATTTCCACCTACCCATCGCCTGCGCGCGCATGTGGGGGTAGGTGGCTTCGGTTGTGATAATGACCGTTCCTACCTACCACTCCGAGTCCCGGACACCTGCCTGACGCCGCAAACCCGAATGGACTGGCCGTCACCGCACCGGCCTGACTGGGCGGGAAGCGATGGGCACGATTACGTCGGCAGGCCGTGCGCGGCCGTGCGGGCCGGGCTGGTACGCGACCGCAGCCGACTCGAACGGGGTCAAACAAGATCAAACTGGCGGCGTCCAGTCAGACCATCCCGAGTCCGGCAGAGGCTCACCGTCGGGACCATAACCAGGCGCCCAGATCGTCTCGTAGCGCGGGCAGCGATCGACCACCGCACCAGGAAGCTCACCTTTTGCGCCGCCGCTACTTCTCGCACGGGCACATGCGGCACCGCGCGCCCGTCGGCACTCCTTGCACTGCACCCGGACCGCTGTGACCATTTGCCCGGGTTCGCCCGCCCGCTCGGTAGTCATCGGCTTGCGACCGTGCCCCGGCCGTTACAGCGCAGGCAGGTCATCGTGCCGCGGTCGACGGTACGAGACGAGGTGTAGTCCTTCCCACCCCGCTTCGTGCCGGCACTGCCCGACGACGCTCCGCCGCCGGTATTTCCCCGCTTGTTCCAAACCACGACTTCAGAATAGACAACGTCGCACCCCGTCGTGCCGAAGAGCTGATCAAAAGAGCGGACGACCATGCGGCCATGATTCTCCAGCCGCCACCTTCACTTCGCCGTGCCGCCGAGCGGCAGGATCCAGGCCACCTGACCACCGAACATGACGTGCACGGACCGCACCGGTCCAGTTCGCGGCCAGCTGGACTTGCGCAACCCGCCGGTCACGGCTTACACCTCTACTTACCACCTTGATCCAACAAACTACCGGTACTCGCTGGCCCGCTGGTAGGTGGTGGGTCGTCCCCTGCCGCCGTGCTGGGTTACCAGTCCCCGGGCGCGCAGACCACGAAGCACTTTCCGGATGTTGGGACCAGCCAGCTTAAGATCTTGTTCGAGGTCGGCGACGGTCCGCGCTCCGTCTGCGAGTGCCTGGTAGATCCGCAGCTCGGTGCCGTTCAGCCGGGGCTCGGTGGCGGTGGTGGTTGTTGTGGGCTGGTGCAGGACGACGGTGAAGCGGATGCCGCTGTCGATGTAGTGGGCCGGGGGTAGGTGGTAGTCGGCGAGCGCTTCTGTGATGATCGGGATGCCGCTGGCGAGGGCCTCGATGACCCGAGCGCCGGTCTGCGGGGAGCGGACATGTTGGCAGATGGCGACGAGTCGGGCGTTGCGCGCGGATGTCACCACGTCCCGCCCGAGCCGGTCGACGGTGATGCCGTAGAGCCCGCCGGGGTTTGAGACGACGAGACGGTCTCGGCGTAGTCGGACCTCAATAGCCAGACCGATGGACCAGTGATCGAGATCGCGATGGACCAAGGCGTTGGCGATCAGCTCGCGGAAAGCGAGAAGCGGGTAGGCGGTGCGGTCGTGGACCGTGCCGTCCGGCTCGGAGACTATCGTGGTGTCGGCGGTGCGCCGGGCCCACAGCAGTGCGGCGTCGAGCATCCGGGGGATCGACCCGGTGATCGTGGTCTGGTTTCGGGCGCGTGTTCCGGCGGGATCGCCGGGCAGAGGGTGAGCCGACGCCTGAATGACGTACCGGGGAAACCACTGCTGGGGATGGACGCCGAGCGCGAGCAGTCCCGCGACAGTGGGTTGGCCGCCGGTGAGTGTGACACCCGCGCGACACAGGAGTTCGGCATCGTCATCGAAACGGCCGAGTCCGCTCGGGTCGCGTTCCCGGACTGCGTCAAGGAAGGTCTCGACGAGCTCGATGTCGAGGTCGTCGAGGCGTGCGTCTTCGACTGGTGAGCGGTCGAACAACGGTGGCCGGCGCGGTGGCCGGCGCGCGGCGAGGAATCCCTGTTCCTCCAGCGCGGACAGGGTGTAGTCGCCGTCATACCCGCGCAGGTACGACGCGCCGGTCGCTGTGACGCGGCAGGGTTTGGTGGATCGGTCGCATTCGTGCACCTGGGCGACGACGACAGGCTCGCCGTCGGCGATGCCGTCGTCGATCGTGAGGCGGACGGGTGGGGTGAACGCGCGGGCCTTGGCCGCCAAGCCCTGTTTGAGTGCCTGCGGGTCGACGATCCGGACCGGTCGGAACCCGAGCCGCTCGTCGAGACCGAGGATGATCGTGCCGCCGCCCGGCAGGTTCGCCAGGGCGCTCAGCGTCGCGGTCAACGAGGCGGGCAGCCCACCCGCAGCCGATTTGACCTCGATATCCGTTGTGTCGCCGCCGACCGCTCGCAGCTCGGCGATCATTCCGCTCACGTCGATGACCACACCCAAATGTAACCACAGACCAGTTACATTACGTCGTGGCGGTTACATTTGCGGGGTGTGCCGCGGAGTCAACGCTCACGATGTCAGTTCTGTGGCCGTCAGGGCAGCAGGTTGCCGGCGAGATGGCCGTGCGTCAGCGGCGCGAGGATCAGCGCCGGATGCCCGTCGGGTGCCACGTTCCAGTGCGTGGGGTTGGCGCTTGCCAGGTCCACACCGGCGTCCCCGGTTGGCCGGGTCGAATCCCGTGACCGCCCACGGCGCGGTGGGTCGCGGCGCCACGTTCACCCTCTCCCTCCCGGCGGCACCGGCCTGACGCAACCCGGCCGCTACGCCGCCCCCGCTACGCCGGAGCCCTGCAGCTACAGTTGTCCTGAAGATTGCGGGAGAACGGGACTCTGAAGCGCGGAAAAATGGTACTCACGCGCCAGGGTGTTGGGCCATGGCCTCCCGTCATCTGAGGGGGATCTCAACTCCGATCCGCCCCTGGGTCTTGCTCCCGGGTCCGAGCCAAGCGCCGGTCACACCCGGCCTGTCCTCACCGGCCGGTGCTCTTCCCTCTGGCAGGGTCGACTGCTGCGAGCGGCTGCCAGCAAACAAGGTGGCGTCGAATACTGGAAGCCACGGGAGATTCACATCGCGGAGGTGGATTCCGACCTCGGTCGAGACGCCGGCCTCCACGCCTGCGCGTACCCCGCCCTGGTCGTTATACCGCACGATACCTCGGCCGTCAGCGCCGATACGGAATTCAAAAGCAGCCCGCATCGGGCCCACTAGATGCACAAAGCCGCTACGGACACTCAAAGTCGCTGTGCCGCCGACCTCAGTGTCATGGGTACCGCCGACCGCCTGCGACGACAGCGTAAGCCGCAGCCGGAACTCGGCGTCGCTCAGCGAGCGGTCCTCGATCAGGTCGAGCATGGTACGAGCCCGCAACCCAAGGGAGGCGTACGGCTCAGTCGGTTCCTGCTTCCAGTCGAACAGAGCGATACCCAGCGATCTGTGTACCCAGTTCGACTGGATCTCCTCACCCAACCATGTGCTATTCACGCCCAATCTGGTAAGGAGGGTGATATTCCGCGTCCCGTTCCCTGCGATGCGGTAATCGAAGTCGGCATAGACCAGACCCTTATAGCCGCCGGTCCCAGGTCCGGGTTGCCCTGGGTACAATCCCGGGCCGTATCCCAGCAGTCGCTTCGGTGGGCCTCCTTTCAGCGGGGTCCAGATCTCGAGGTTGTAGCCGCCCGAGACCCAACCCCGTCCCGTGTTGACGAAATTGACGCGCACGTGGGCGCTCACCGTCAACTCCTGGTCAGCGCCGCCACCGATGTTGGGAAAAGGCCCACGGCCATCATTGGTGTAAATAATGGTAACCGACTCGACAGAGGGAATCACCTGACTCCCCGACAGCGTGGTATCTGCAAGGTCCGCGAGGTGAAATGCCTGCTCCGCACTCGCTGTTATCTCCCACGCCTGCTTTCCCATCATGCCCTCAGGCATCGGGACCTTTCTTGGCGTATCCGCACGGGCGAGGCGGTCGAGTTGAGCAAGAGCGGCCAAGGGCTCGTGCCGAGGAACGGTTCCGCTGCCCGCGGGTACCACCACAGGTAGAGTTCCGGCTGGACTGACGGGACTCTCTCGCATTGGATCTGCTGAACTTCGCGGTGGCCCAGGCCCGCCGGCCAGCGAGCGGCTGAGAACACCCCCTGCATCCTTCGACCGGAGCAGACCTGCGATGTCCACCTGGAGACCGACGCCCAGTCCGCCCCCCCGCGTATGGAGCACAATGTCGATGTTGTCGAGCCACGGAGAACCAAGCTGGGGTTTTGGGACCACAGCGCCGTCGAGGGCGCTGCGAATGTCCTCGTCGGCCAGTATCGGTGCAAAAATGGCAATCCCGTTGACAACGACAAAGGCCTTCTGATCTGACGAGAGCCGCCGCCAGTCGCGCAGAAGTGCCGCCTTGGCTGAGTCGAGCACCACGTCCACTCCGGGAATACGGGCTATGGCGTCGCGCAGATCCCCGCCGGTGCCGGGTCGCGCGACCGGTTCCTTACCAAGTCCTGATTGCTGATTTCCTTGAAGCCACGACGGACCCGTCGCCGCCTTCAGCGGCCCGAGCCGCAACAACACCGAAAAGTTAGGAATCTCGTCAAGTAGTGGCAAAAGGAGCGCTTCGGGGAATAAGTCCGTTGCGGAGTCATCGTCCGTCCGGGATACCACCGGCGCGTCACGCGCGGACGGCATCACATTCTGCGCCTGATCATTCACCCTGGTCGCTGGCTGGCGCATGAGCATGCGGGGTGCAGGCCCGACAAGCGCGCTTACCCGGCGGCCCGCCAGGGCCTCGGTCACCGCCACGTCCGCGACCCGTTCCGCCGGGTCGCCTGGTTGCGAGACCGCCTCGGCGCGCCCGCTCTGCCCACGCTGCTGGACAGTGTGGGTCAGTTCGTGCGCAAGGGTGACCCGGCCAGCCCGCGACGCCGGATCGTAGGCACCGGCACGAAAGAAGACATCGTTGCCAACGGTGAACGCAGCCGCGTCAACACGACGGGCAAGACGATCTGCATACGGATCATGATGGACCCGTACAGAGGCAAAGTCCGTGTTGAAAGCGGATTCCATCGCGGCTCTCGCGCCAGCCTGGAGGGGAACACCGGAGCCTCGCGCCCTTTCAACCGCGTCGGTCACGTCACTCGCCACCCGGCCGGACGGCTCGCCCCGCACGATACTGCGGCCAGCGGAACGATGCGATATCGGTACCTGAGCCGCTCGCGCGGCACGGCTGGGGTTAGGCTGCTGCCGAGCATGCTCAGTACTCCGTGAAACGCTCTCCTTCATCGCCGCCCCCTGTTTCGCACCCGAATCAAACCAACCGTCAACAAGGTGCCACACTCAATCAGTGCGGATATTCCGTGCGGCCACAAACCTCCTCTATTGTTGGCCTTTCTCATGGCCCGGTGCCGGTTGGATGGGGATCAATCCGAAGGCCGCACGGAAGGACCCGCTGAGATCGGAAGTCAGCTGCAGAGGAGAATCCGGGAAACGCCCAGTCGGGTCGAAGAAACTGACCTCCACCCGCCGATTGAGCGTCCGGAGCCGCTCCAAGGAAGGACTGAGACCATGCTGCTCCACCGCTGGTTCTGGATAGGCCGGGGCCGTCTCTCCGGCGGCCAGTGTGTGCAGTCGAGCTGCATCGATGCCCGCGGTAACGAGCTCAGCGCGGACCGCCTCTGCCCGACGCACGGACAGGCCCATGTTGTATTTCTCTCGACCCTCGAGCGACGTGTGCCCGGTGAGGACGACATGCACATCTGGAAGCAAATCCAGGATATCCTTCAGCTGGCGAAACGTCTCGGTGCTCTCCGGACGGCGTAGCGTCGAGTCGTAGAAAAAATGCAACGTGAGGCCCGGAAGCGGAGCGGGCACCAAAGGCGGTGGCGCGACGGGCCGCCCAGGGCCGTCAGGAACAACAGGACGGTCCGGACCATTGGGCCGGTCGGTTCGCGGCCGTTGCGGTGCCGACGGTAGACATACATAGGGGATCTTCGTGCTAGCTCCCAGGGCTATTCCCAATGTGAAAGTAACAGTGTCAAATGTGCTTCCTTCGAAGCCCAGGGACAGCCCCGGCTGGACGATAACGGTCCCGCCACGGAATGAGCCAGACAATCCCACCTGCCATCGGTTCTTGCCGAAGTCGACGACCGGGCCGCCCGGACGCTGCTGCTGGCCGAGGCTGGCGACGAGCCCCTGTACAGCTTCGTTGCACGCGTTGCTGTACTGCAGCTGGACGGCTAGCTCGGACTCAGGGATCCCCGGCAGGTTGAGACCCAGCACCTTGATGGGGTTCCGCAGGTCAATGCTGGCAAGGAGTTCGTGACGGCCGCGGAGAACGTCCAGGGTGAGCCCAATATTTTCCAGAGAGACACGCGGAGTGACCGTCGCAGACCGTTCGCTGTCGATCGGCGGCCCATCTCGTTGCACAACGGGGGTGGTGACGGAGCCAATCCGGACCGGAAGATCCGGTTGGCCCGAGGCTACGCGGGCCGCGGTGTGCTCCGCTGGGTCGGTACTGTCGCCCACCCGCAGTGAGGTGCCCAGCGGCGCGGGGTTGGCGGCCTGCTGGACGACGTGGGTGAGCTCATGGGCCAGCAGGCGACGGCCGGTGTCTGTGGCGGGGGAATACCGTCCCTCGTCGAACGCGATATGCGGGCCGACCGTGTAGGCGAGCGCATGAACGGCACGCGCCGACTGCGCGGCCTGAGTGTCGGTGTGTACCCGGACACGGCTGAAGTCCGCGCCGAACCGCGGCTCCATGACGGCGCGGGTCGGGGCGTCCAGCGCCCGGCCCGATGAACGCAGTACCTCGTGGACGATCGGTGGTGCCTCGTTCGCCGGTGTCGGACCGGCCGCCGAACGCCGCAGCGTCCCCGCGTTCTTCTCGCCGCAGGTGTCGCAGGTCCCCGCGGCCGCACGCCGGTCACAAGCGCACGCCCGCCGGAGAACACCGGCGCCGGGAGTGCGGGTCATCTCTTGCCGCCGTACACCTTGCCGGCCGTCGACTGCCATCTCCGCCATCCTTTACTTCGCCAGTGGGGTGATGGTGCGACGGAGATCGACGGCCTCGGGCATCTTGTCGGCATCGAAGCGGACCAGGGCAAGGGGCGCGGCGTAATAGGTGATACCGACGGGAGGCTTGGGGATCGGGTGCCCGTCGGTGTCCCGCGGCCATTCGACGTCGCCGATGGCCGTGCGGGCCGGGATGAGCCAGTAGTCGCCGCGTTCGTAGCGCCCACCCGCACCGAACTGGATCTGGATGCCGTCCTCCAGGTCCAGCCAATTGTCCTTCCCGTTGATCGTTTCGACAATCCGCAGCGCGTTGTCGGCCTCGCTGCGCACCGCACCACCCCGGGCCGGGGAACCCTCCTGCTGGTCCCAACGGCGCAGCAGCGGATGCAGCAAGGGGTTCTGGCCGGTGGCGGTCGACTGCGCGCCCGATCCCAAGGGTTCCAGCGTCACCACGAGATCCAGCGGGTCGATCGCGGCGACCCGGCGCAACGGCTCCGGCTTGCCTCGACGAACCGAATCGTCGTCGACGACCTCCACCCAGTCACCGACGTCCAGACCGAGGGTGTCGTCCCGGCCGAGCGAGGCAACCGTCACCTCGACGCCAACGTCGGCGTCCGCCGTTCCGAAGGTGACGATCGGGAACACCACGCTGCCGTTCTCCCGCGACCACTTGAACGTCGCGGTTCCTGGTTGAGCCGCCGTGCCGGCGGTGTCACCGGTGTGTACCTCGACCCGGTAGAGCTGGTTGTCCAGCCCGCGGTAACGCGCGTCCGGCGCGCTGATGCACGGGTCGGTGTCGGTGACCGACATGGCCTGCGCCCGCAACCGGCCGGTCCCGCCGGACAGGCTCGTCTCCCAGTCCAGCCACGCCTTGTGGATGGCATCTCGCGTCAGATTCGCGTCGAGCTTGTAGTCGGTGCCAGGTGTCTTGTCCGTCACGAGTACCTGCCAGACGATGCGGGACCTGGCGGCCGTGTCCGGACCGGTGTCACCGAGGGCGATCTCCCGCGTGGACGGGTCCTCGACGGAAGTGACAAGACGCTCGTGCACCCGCAGGTAAACGAGGAACGGCGAAGCAAGCAGTTCGCCCGGCGGGTCGGGGAGCAGATCCGGCTGGTAGAGATATGTCGCCGGCACCGGTTTGCCTGTGACGTCGACCGCGTCGTTCTCGCAGGGAATTCCGTGGACGTAGTAACGCCCCGGGGCAATGGTAAGATTCTTTATAGTGTTGCCGGCCATTTCGAGCTTGATTGCGAAGCTCTTTTCAGGCCCTCCGTGCGGTCCGATGACGTCGGCAGCGAGCGTCCGCAGGAAATGCTGGACGAGCAGCGCCTGCTCGTTGACGTCGGAATCGAGGGTGACGCGCCCCTGCTGGCTGAGGACCGCCGAGAAATGCTTGTCCGGCGCGAAGGTGAGGCGGGAGAAGTCGCCGTACATGCGGTCCCTCCGGGAGACTGGTGTCGGATGCGGTGAAGATCGGGCTCAGGTGACGACGACGATTCCGGCATCGGTTCCGGCCGGGACGAACTGGTCAAGACGCACCCGCAGGTTGGCGGCCCGCTGCGCGGTGAAAAGGTCGTGGAAGGCGCCGAGTTCGGATTCGTCGTCCGCCCCGGTACTGATCTCCGGAGCGGATCCGACGGCGAGCTGGGCATAGCCGGGGGTGCCGTAGCGGGAGCTGGTGAACCGCGGTCGCACCCGGCCCTCCTCCCGCACCCGGGCGAGCGTGGCCTCGGTCGCGTCGAGTCGGCCGAGGCGGACGGCCTCGTCGACGGCCGTGCGTACCCCGTCGGGCTGGCAGCCGTACCGGGCGGGCGTGCGTGAGCCGGGCGGGACATAGCAGAACCGGACGCAGCCGACCTGCCGGCGCACCACCCGGACCGGACCGGTGAAGATCGAATTCTCGGCCAGTTCGACGGCGTGCACGCGGATGTGCCCGAACACGGTCGTCCGCCGGACGGTCACCACCGCGTATGCGTGGCAGGCATCGGGTGCGCCAAGCGCATCCTGGTCGTCGTCGGTGGCGTCAAGGATGCTGTCGGCGATGCAGATCGACATCGGATCACTCGCACGTTCGTCCGCGCTGACCCTGACCGTGCCGAGGATGGCGCGTTCCACCCGCAGGCAGCCGACCTGGCCGGCGAGCTCGATGCTCGGTTCGGTACCGACCTCGGGCTCGCAGTCGTGCCCGAGGCTCCAGCCGGGCACCAGCGTGCAGTGCCGGACGACCACCTCCTCGACCGTCCCGCTGACCAGGATGCCCCGCCCAGAAACCAGCAGGCCGTCGAGGACGAGCCGCGGTGGCTGGTCGTCGCGGTCCGGCGCCGGGGCCAGCGCCGGGGCCAGCTCGGCCTCAGCCTCAGCCTCGGGGTGATCCGCCGGGCCGCGGACACGCAGGCTGTCCGGACGGTTGCCGTACCAGTTCAGCAGACGTAGCACCGGCCGTCTGCCCTGCGCGGCGCGCAGCTCCAACCGCTCTCCGTAGGCCAGGATGATCTCGATGGGCTCCTGGTAGGCACCGCTGTCGGTGATCTCGATGACCGCGTCCCGCAACGCCACGGCGTTCGGATCGGCCTGCTTGTCCGCCTGCCAGGCGGCGACGGCATCCATGATCTCCTGGTGCTGCTCGCCGGAGCCGACCCGATAGACCCTCCGCTGGACATCCGGGCCGGCTGTCGGTGACAGCGGCCGTTCGTACTCACCCCCGCCGAGGTCGTCGCTGAACCCGTAGCGGTAGCTCACCCACACCCCCGATTCGGGTGCCGCCCGTGGGGAGAAGGCGATCCGGCCCAACACCGGGTCGACGGCCACATCCTCGCCCTGCGGGCGGTATGCCCAGTCGCGCAGGTCCGCGGGCACGATCCGCTCGAGCGGGACGGGTCGGCGCTCGGCGTCCCGCCAGATGAACAGACTGCGCGTGAGGCCGTAGTAGTCGGCGGTGCGCTCGGCGAAGGCGCGTCGCCGGATAGGCACCGGCAGGTTGGTCTCCGTCGCGATGTGGGTCGGGTCCGGTTCGGGCGCCGGGCGGGCGAACAGCGGCGTGTCGTTGCCGAGCAGAGAGAAGGTGAAGTGGTGGCGGGCGGCGTCGATGCACAGCGCCGGGGCGTTCGTGACCGGGTAGGTCCGGAGCCGCCAGACGAACAGCGCCACGCTCGGGATGGCGTACCGGCGCGGCCGGCGGGCCGCGTTCGCACGGCTGACGGTGACGGTGTGCGCGAGCTCATCGAACGGCCCGTCCACGCGGTCGAGTGCGTCCCCGTGACGCAGGTCGGCGGTCCGGCCACGGCGCATCCGCCACGCGTTGTCCGCCGCTGCCGGTCGAAAGAGCCGAACCGGTGCGCTGACGCCGAGCAGCGGGGCGAACTCCACGGCACGGGCCGGCCAGCCGGCGACGTCGGCGGCGAGTTGTTCCAACAGGGCGAGGCTGCCCTTGCGGCGGTGGGTGTGAACCGTGTTCGCGACGTCGGCGCGAGACGCGATCGCCCTGGTCAGCGCCGTGGTCTGCGCGCTGGACGAGCCGCCCGCGCCCGGCTGTGGGCCGGGGTCCGCGGCCGGATGCAGGGGAACATGGCCGACGAGATCGCCGAGATAGGGGACGACCCAGTCTGCGCACGTCTCAATGAACCAGTTGTCGTAGAGCGCCTCGATGTCGCCCTCGACGATCTCCACCTGTTCGTTGATCACCTGAAGCAGGGCTCGTAGTGGCTCACCGAACTCGACATCCCGGATGCGATGGATGGCGGGCAGCAGCGCGTACAACCGGTCGAGGTCGGAGGCGAGATCGGGGTCGTGGCGGCTCATGAACGGATCTCCTGCAGAATCAGCGTCTCGGGCGCATCCGGACTCATGATCGCGAGCTGGGCCGGCAGAACCCCGATGCCGGGACCGGTAGCGGGGGGTTGCGCCGGTCTGCGCCGGGCCGGGTACACCCTGATCCGGGCCGGTGGCGTTCGGGCCGGTGGCGGCGACGTCAAGGTGCCTGCGAGCCCGTTGAGCTCACTGATGGTGATCGACTCTGGCACGGTGGCCAGGACGTCGACGTCGACGTAGTCGACCCCCGGCACCGCTTGTACGGTCGCGATCACATCGCTGCGGACGACATCCTGGCCGAGCTCGCGGCGGTCGAAGGAGAAGCGGTCGAACAGCGCGGCCCGGACCGCCGGCTCCACCCGCGTCCACAGGTAGTCGGGCAGCACCCGGATGTTCGCCGCGCACAGGATCAGTGCCAGATCCCGGACGGCGAGCCGGGTGGGCTGCGCCGGGTCGCCGTGGCGGGCCAGCGCCTGGCGCAACCCGCGGAACAGCTCGGAGTCCTCGTCGATCGGGATGTTCTCGGCGCCGGCGATCGTGACGTGGATGACGGTCCGCCGCCCGTCGGACAGCCTGGTCGCGGCGGCCTTGCCGATCCCGGCCCGTGCCCGCGCGAAGTCGGCGTAGTCCGACACCGACACCAGATGGTCGAGGGCGAGCAGGCCGACCGCGGCGTTGCGGCGCACCGCGTCCCGACCGTCGGGGTCGGCACCACCGGTGGCGGGCCGCGGGTTGGTGACCGTGCTGACCCGCGGCGGGCGGCTCTGCAACTGGGTGATCAGACCGGCGTCGACGTTGCCGGCCCGGCCGAGACCGACGCGGTAGGTCGCGGTGATGTTCTCCTGACCGGTCGCCGGCCGGGCGCCGTGCACACCGTCTCCGAACAGCACGATCGTGCCATCCGGTCCGGTCTGACCGGCGCCGGCATCCGCGCGGGTCAGATAGGTGTGGTCGGTGGGACCGGCGGCCATCAGGTCGTCGGTGGCCGCCCAGCGCACCCCGTTGACCCGGGTCACCAGGGTGGATTGCGCACCGGACGCCGCGGCGCTCGGCAGGTAGGTCAGCGGCGCCCGGCGCAGCGTGAACGCCTGGAACGGGGTGGACGCGTCGCCGCTGCCGAGCACCTGCGTGGCGGACTGCCCGTGGGTCGCGCGCACCACGTTGCCGCTGATCCGCGCGGTGTCGCAGCGGTAGGTGTAGCGCAACGGCGCGGCAAGAGTGATCGTGGTGTGCACGGTGTCGCCCGGACGGCCGTCCGCCACGCCCTGACTGACACCGGAAATCATCACGATCTCACTGCCGGGCACACCGGTGGTGCCCCCGATATCCGTGCGCTCACCGGAGACGATCAGATGACGTCCAGGTACCAGGCCGTCGTAGAGCCGGTCCAGCTCGATCGTCGCCCCCGCGATGTCGGCGGAGCACGGCTCCCAGGCGAGCTCGATGGGCTCACTGCGGAACCGGACCGAGGTGTTGCGATGGGCGGTCAGCAGCAGGTCCTCGCCGGACAGCCACGGCTGTTCGAGCGTGAGCTGGGTGACGGTCGCGGCGATACCGAAGGCGGACTTCGTCACCGTCTCGACCTTCGTCACCCGGGTCTTCAGGGGCCAGCCGGTACCGGTCCGGTCGGTCCGTTCGACCACGACCCAGCTGCCCGGGACGACCTGGTCGTACACCGCGTCCAGTGGAAGGACGTTGGGAGGCTTCGGCGGCAGCAACGACTCATCGCGGACGGTGAGCACACCGAGTTTGGCTTCGGCTTGCGGCCTCGGCTCCAGACCGACGGTGATGTGATGGCCGGGCAGCCTGCGCTCCACGCTCTGCCCGATCGCGGGCTGGTACTCGGTGTCACGATCGTCGTCGAGTGTCACGGTCATCGGCCCTCCGCCGTGACCGGCGACCAGCGAGACCGGGACCGACTGCGGCCCGACGACGGTGATCACACGCTGCACGGTCCCGCCGAAGGTGAAGGTCACCGTGGAGTTCCCGCTACCCACTGTGATCCGCACGGCGCCTGCAGGGAAATCGAGCCGTGCGTCGGCGTCGACAGATACCCCGGTGCGGGTGGTGTCCTGGTAACGGATGTCGGCCGTGAGCGCGCGGGTCTGATCATCGGAGGCTGTCGTCCCGTAGCGGATACTTACCTCGATCACTACAGTTCCGTTCAGCGGCCATTCCTCGGTGCCGATCGCCACCCCGCGGGCGTCGAGCACCGGTTTGCGGGGTGCGGTCGCGCCGAACGGGACGGCCCGCGCGCGCAACGCCTGCACGCTGCGCAGCTCGGGGGTGGGCGCGACCGCGGCGTTCGCCCACGCCCGGTACACCGTCCCGCCGATCTCCGGACGCAACGCCGCGAGCAGCTTCGGCACGGCGTCGGACCGCGTGGCGAGTGTCGCGCCGAATGATCGGCTCAGGTCGGCGGCGTGGTCGGGCTGGCGGGACGGTGGGCGGCCGAGGGCGTCGAGCCGGTCGCCGATCCATGTCAGTGGGTCGACGCCAGTATGGATCTCCCGCGCATCGCCGGTGCTGTCGCCGGACGTCTGGAGGGCGACCCGGGTGCGCCGCTCGGCCGGTTCAGGTGTGACGGAGAGGACGCGGCGCAGGACCTGCTCGCCCGCACCGGTTCCGAACACGAGCAGCAGCGGATCGTTCGGTCGCAGGCCGGTGGCCACACCGGCCAGATACAGCTCAGACCGCTTGCCAGCGTCCTTGAAGGTGATCCACGGTGGCCGGGTCCGCCGGGTCCGCAGCTCGTTCCAGCCGGCCCGGGCCACCATGTCGTCCATGGTCTCGAACACCTGCGGCAACTCGTCCGGACCGGGCACACTCTGCGCCCGGGAACCGGCCGGGATGACCACGTCGGCGTCACCGGCCGCGTCGACGTCGAGGGTGTAGGCGAGGTACACGCTCGCGCCCAGGCCCGGACGCGGCCGGTAGCCGACGAGCCGGGCGATCTCGACCACGGACGTGCGTTCGGTGGCGGTCCGCAGGTAGCCCTCGTTGGCGATGCGCTCCTGGTAGAAGGTGAGCACGTCCGCGACGGTCGCCCAGGCGTCCAACAAGGCGATGGACGGATCATTCGCCCGCCGCGCGGTCAGCCCGCGCAGCGGGTACCGGGCCTCGCCGGCAGAACCATCCAGGCCGTCAGAACCGTCCGGGCGGTCGCTCAGCGCATGATCCGACAGTGCGGCGAGCATCGTGGTGAGAAAGCTGCCGTGGGTGCCGACCCGGTAGGCGAGCGCGTCCAGCCCGGCCCGGTTGACCGTGGACGCCGGGGTCAGTCGTGCCGTCCCCGCGCAGCATGCGCCGGCCCCGCATGCGCCGGCCCCACAGCCGCCGCAGCCACAACCTGCCGCCGCAGCGCACGCAGCGCCACAGCCCGCCCGAGTCAGCCGATTCACCGTCCACCTCGCAGATCGAGTTCGAGCCGACCGTTACCGGGCCGGGCCGGGTCGTTGTCCAACCGGGCAACCTCGGCCGGACCGATGCGCAGCACACCGGCGTCGCGCTCCCCCTGGTCACCGGCGTAGAGCCGTTCGAACCGGGCCACCTCGACGCTGGTCACGCCGGGCACGGCCGCCGCGGCGGCGACGATCCGGCTGAGCCGGACAGGCTCGCCGAAGGTCAGGTTGTCCGGCTGGAACAGGCCGCTCCCGGTGGACGGTTGCCCGGTGGACGGTTGGCCGCCAACCGGCAGGCCGCGGCTGCCGAGCGCCGCGAGCAGCGCCGCCCGGACATGCCCGCGAATGACCTCGGGACGCACGCAGATGACAAGCTTCACCAGCAACGGCACATACCGGGCGGGGGTGACGACCACGTCGTGACCGATCCGGCGGTGGCGTTCGGCGTCGGCGCGGACCCGGCGCAGCAGCGCCGGCTCGGGGTCGGCCGCGCCCAGCGGATCGACGGCAAGGTGGATCTCGTACCAGCTGCCGTTCCAGCGTCGGACCGCGGCCGCCCGCTGTACACCCGGGACCGCCGTCGCGAGCGTGGCGTAGTCCTCGGGGGTGACCGCCCGTTCCAGCCGGGACCGGATCGCACCGGGCGCGCGCAGTTTCACCTCCCGCACCGGCTCCGGGTCGATGCCACCGGCCGCGGCCAACGGATTGCGGACCCCGGTGATACCGACCGGAGGCGGCTCACGGAAGACGATCCGGTTGATCGCATCGGCGCCGACGTTGCCGGCGACGCCGTTGCCGACCCGGTAGTCGGCGAGCAGCGTCCGGCCCGGCTCGACCGCCCGGCCGTGGACGCCGTCGCCGAACCGCAGGTGCACCACGCCGTCGTCATCGACCTCACCGACGACGTGGAAGTCGGTCGGCCCGCTGGCGAGCAGGTCCGGCCGGACCGCCCACCTCACTCCGTCACTCCAGCCCACGCCGGCATTCCAGCCCACGCCGTCCTTGCCCACGCCGGCCTTACTGGCACCTGCGCCCGGGGCACGCAGGTCGAGCACCGGCAGGGCGGCCCGGGGGTCCTGGATCAGAGCCACCGTGGCCGGTCCGTAGCGGGCCGGGTCATCCCCGGCGAGCCCGGTGGCGAAACGTGCACCGAGAACGTCGCGCACCTCGTCGACACCGTCGCGGCCCAACGGCAGGCCGGCGCGGGTACGGTGGGTGAGATCGGCGAGCCATCGCAGCGTGCCGCGCAGCAACCACCGGTGGCGGGCGAGCAGCCGTGCCAACGCCGAGGCCGCCTGCGCCGCCGTCAGCGGGTGCCGTGCCCCTGGACGCGGTGGCACCAGGCCGAGCCGCACCAGCTCCGCCCGCCCGAAGATGATCCGAAGCTCGTCGAGGACGGCCGCGTTCGGCACGAGCCCGCCGTACGCGGAGGTCCACAGCTCACGCAGGTGGTCGGCCAGCTCGTCCGGGATGCGCTCCAGCCGGGCCGCCTGGGCGGTGGCGATCCGGGTCGGGTCGGGAAACAGCACACGTTGTGTGACAGGAGAGTCGGGCAGCGTCAGGTCGGGGCGTCCAGGGGGACGCAGCCGCGGAGCCGGCTCGCCCACACCGGCGCAGCCGGCCGGTTGGGACGCGACAGCGGGGACAGAAAGTTCCCGTGGACGTTGCCCGCTACGGGACATGGTGCGGCCATGGTCGACCAGGATGACGTTGCCACGGACCACGCTCACCGGTTCGACGCGCTCACACGCGGGACCGGCAACGCAGGAGACGCACAGGTCGAAGGTGAGCGCATCGGCGTCCTCCCAGCCCACCTCGACGATCGGCTGACCCAGGCCAGCCTGGCCGAAGAGCGCGTCCACGCCGGGTGTGACCGAGGTCAGCCGTACCGCCTGGCGGTGCGTCGGGTCGGCGTCCGCCGCCACGCCGGTGCGGGGGCCGAGCACCTCCTCGAAGATCAGAACATCGCCGGGGTGCAGCGCCAGCGCCCGCGGCCGCTCGTCGCGCTCCCCGTCACGCTCACGGTCGAGCCAGTCGTCGCGCAGCGTGGCCCGGGTCGCCCCACGGGGCAGACAGCATTCGGTGTCGCCCCACGTCCACAGTCGGATGCAGTTGTATTGCGGGTTGAGGTCGACGGTGACGTCAAGCAGCGGCTCGAACACGGTGGCGCGCGCCAGCTCCGCGCGGACGTCGTCCAGGGCCAGGGCCGGCCCGGTGTTCGCGTCACCGCTGGGCCTGGCCGCGCCGGCGCTGGAGCCGGCGAGGAAGAAGTACGTGCCGGCAGGCAGCCGGAGCGGTGCTTCCACCTCGATCGACACCCAGGTACGGGCGTTGCAGCCGTCATGCATCCGGTAGTCGATCAGCCGGGCATGTCGCCGGACGGAGATCCGCCGGCGGGCGGTACCCAGGTATGCCTCGCCCGCCACCGCGTCCTGGTGGTAACTGAGGTGGTCACCGACGTAGGCGAGCAGCTCGACCAGGGTGACACCGAGATCGGGAAGGTGGCGTTCGGTCCAGCCCGGCATGATCAGAGCGAGCCGGTCGATGATCAGCTGATGAAAGCTGGCGTAGTCCTTGGC
>NZ_CAUVXP010000111.1:0-19932 GCF_963555955.1 Protofrankia sp. Cas3 | reverse complement strand
CGTCGAAACCGAGGCTGCCGATCCCCGTCCAGCCGTCAGGAAGGTTCGCCGCCAGGAACGCGCGAACACGGACCCGAAACTCCTCCGCCACCGACGGATACCCGAACTCCATCGCACCCCACTCCGTCGGCGGGTCCGGGACCCACCACCAGCCCAGACAACATCGTCTATATGTTCCAACTAGATCGGGTGTACGCGCAAGCCTTCCGGGCTCAGGTCGACCAGACGAGCCCGAGGTACGGCGGGGAGCCGCGTCCACATCATCCAGGGATCACCCGCTGAGGTCTATCATCATACTAATAGAACTACTTTAGCGTGACCTCGAAAGATCGGCACGTTCCGTCGCGACCGTCTCGACATCGTCACTTTAACGTAGTATAAGTTTAAAGATATATAGGATGAGAGGTGTGATCGTGACGCACCCCGCTTCTGACAGCGGCGGAGTCGCACTGACGTCCGCGCTGCGGCCGCTGCTCGAGCTGGAGACCATCCAGGAGGATGTCTTCCGCGGACGTAGCCGTGAGAACGAGTCCACCCGGACCTTCGGCGGCCTTTTCGCCGCGCAGGCGCTGGTCGCCGCGGGCCGCACGGTCACCGACGACCGGGCGGCGCACAGCCTTCATATCGTGTTCCTGCGTCCGGGCGCGGTCGGCGCAACGACCGAGTACACCGTCGAGAAACTGCGCGACGGTCGCGGGTTCAGCTCGCGCCGCGTGGTCGCCGCCCAGACTGGCGGCGACATCCTGCACGCCTCGGTGTCGTTCCACGTGGGCGAGGACGGCTACGAGCACACGCTGCGACCGCCGACTGTTCCCGACCCGGACGAACTCCCCCCGGCGGCGTCGTGGTTCACCGCCGCCGGGGCTGAGGTCGACGACTGGTACAACACCTACCTCGGCAGCCATCCGGTGGATCTCCGCTTCGTGGGTGAGCCACCGCCGCTGTCGGCCCGTCGCGGCCGGCCGTCCACCGGCCTGCAGGTCTGGATTCGCAGCCGCGATCCACTCGGTGACGATCCGTTGACGCACGCGAGTGCCGTGACGTATGCGTCCGACCTGTTCCTCCTGGCGTCAGCGCTGCTCCCGCACGGCCAGGCGTTCGGCACCGGATCCGTCGTCGGCGCCAGCCTCGACCACAGCATGTGGTTCCACCGCCCCTTCCGGGCGGACGACTGGCTGCTCTTCGACAAGGGCAGCCCGTGGGCGGGCTCCGGCCGGGGGCTGACGAACGGCTCCGTCTTCGACCGCTCGGGACAGCTCGTGGCGTCCGTCATCCAGGAGGGACTGCTACGCCGCGTACCCGCGGCCGCACCCCAGCAACAACCCGTTGTCTAGATTGGCACACGTGCGTTAAATTGCGGGAGGCGACTGGGAGGAGCCCGATGAGCACACCAAAGATCATCTCTGTCGACGACCACATTCTTGAACCCGGTGACCTGTGGCAGCGCTACCTACCCGAGCGATTCCGGGCGGACGGCCCCCGTCTGGTGCGGCTCAAGGGACGCTTCGGGACGCACGCCCGCAGCCGCTGGCGGGAGGCCGAAGACGGGCTGTGGGCCGACGTCTGGGTGTTCGGAGACGTCAAAATGGAAATCCTTCCAGGCTTCGCGGCAGCGGGTAAGGACCAGAACTATCTCGGGCGGCACTGGGAGGCCATGACCTACGAGGACATGCGGCCAGGCTGTTACGACAGGACGGCCCGACTGGCCGACATGGACGCCAACCACACCGAGGCCGCCCTGAGCTTCCCGACGTTTCCCCGGTTCTGCGGGCAGACGTTCCACGAGTGCGGCGACCGCGACCTGGGCCTTGCGTGCGTGCAGGCATACAACGACTGGATGATCGACGAATGGTGCGCCGACGAGGCGTACGGTCGGCTCATCCCGTTGACCCTGATCCCACTGTGGGACCCCGAACTCGCCGCGGCGGAGGTTCGTCGCTGCGCGGCCAAGGGCTCGCACGCGGTCTGCTTCTCGGAGAACCCGGCCCGGTTGAAGCTACCGAGCATCCACACCGACCACTGGGATCCGCTGTTCGCCGCGTGTGAGGACACCGACACCGTCCTCAACCTGCACATCGGGTCCTCCTCCACGTTCCCGATGACCTCGATCGACGCCCCGCGAGCGGTGTCACTCGCCCTGACCTACCAGGGTGCGTCCCATGCGTTCGCAGACTGGCTCACCAGCGGTGTGCTGGAGCGGTTCCACGACCTGCGGGTGGCATTGAGTGAAGGTCAGATCGGTTGGATGCCGTTCATCCTGGAACGGCTCGACAGCGTCTGGGAACAGCGACCGGTCTACGGCAACCTGGACGGCAGGCTCTCGCGCCCGCCGTCCAGCTACGTCCGCGACCGGATCTACGGGTGCGTGTTCGACGATTCCATCGGGCTCACCCTGCGGCACCGCATCGGCATGGAACAGATCATGTTCGAGACCGACTATCCGCACGGTGACTCGACCTGGCCGAACTCGAAAGCGGTCTTCGAGAAGATGGTCACGGAGGCGGGACTCAGCGCGGACGAGGCATACCTGCTCGCCCGCGGCAACGCCATCCGCTGCTTCCGGCTCGACCGGTACGGCATCACGGCTTAGCCGGCGCTCGGGTGGGCAACAGATCGCGTGAGTACTCGCGCGCTCGGCGGCCCCACGTAAACCGGTCCGGCCAACGAGCGCGCGATCCTTGCTCGTCTCGCGCGCTCGGCGGCCCCACGTAAAGCGGTCGCCCCAGAAGTCCAGGAGGAATCGTGCACGACATCGTCATCCGCGGGGGTCAGGTCGTCGACGGCACCGGCGCCCCGCGCCAGCAAGCGGACGTCGCGATCGACGGTGGACGCGTCGTCGCGATCGGCACCGTGCCCGACGGCGGGCGCCGGACGATCGACGCGGACGGGCTCATCGTGAGCCCCGGTTTCGTCGACATCCACACCCATCTCGACGTCCAGGGCTTCTGGGACCCCACGCTTTCCCCATCTCCGCTGCACGGAGTCACCACCGTCCTGGGCGGTAACTGCGGGTTCACCGTCGCACCCCTGGACGACACGGCCGGTGACTACCTGATGCGCATGCTGTCCCGGGTCGAGGGCATGCCGCTGGAGTCGCTGCGGACCGGCGTGCCGTGGGACTGGCGCACCACCGCGGAGTTCCTCGACCGTCTGGACGGGACGCTCGCTGTCAACGCCGGTTTCATGGTCGGGCATTCGGCCATTCGGCGGGTGGCCATGGGGCCGGCGGCCACTGAACGGCACGCGACCGACGACGAGCTCGCCACGATGAAGCGGCTGCTGCGCGCCGGGATCGCGGCCGGCGGTCTCGGCTTCTCCTCCACCTGGTCGGAGAGCCACAGCGATGCCGACGGGCGTCCGGTCCCGTCCCGCGCCGCACCCGCGCAGGAGTTGTTCGCCCTGGCAGCGGTGGCCGGCGAGTTCGACGGCACATCCCTGGAGTTCCTCCCCGTCCTCCCGCAGCGAGGTGGTTTCAGCCAGGAGATCACCGACGTCATGGTCGGGATGTCGGTGGCGGCCCGCCGGCCGCTGAACTGGAACATCCTCACCGTCAGCGCGAAGACCCTGCCCGACGCGCTCGCCAGGCTCGAAGTCGGCGACATCGCCCGGGCGCGCGGCGGGAAGGTCGTCGCGCTGACGATGCCGGACACCCCGCCGGCCCGGTTTTCCTTCCGCGCCGGCTTCGTTCTCGACATGGTCCCGGGGCTGCACGACTTCCTCTTCCTGCCGCTGGACGAGCGGCTGGCGATCCTGCGTGATCCCGAGCGTCGGCGTGAGCTGCGCCGCGCCGCCGAGGAGCCGTCCGCCTTCAGCCACCTCGTCGACTGGGGCTCCCGGTACATCATCGAGACGTTCAGCCCGCAGACCAAGCCGTATGCCGGGCGGATCGTCGGCGACATCGCCGCCGAGGAGGGCCGGGACCCGTTCGACGTCCTGATGGACATCGTCGTCACGGATGAACTGAAGACGACGTTCAGTAACCCCTCCCGTGCGGCGCGGCCGGAGGACTGGCAGGCCCGTGCCCAGGTCTGGCGCGATCCCCGGGCTGTCATCGGAGCGTCCGACGCCGGGGCCCACCTCGACATGGTGGAGTTCTTCGGTTATTCGACGATGTTGCTGCAACATGGAGTCCGCGAACAGCAGGTGGTGGCACTTGAGGAGGCCGTCCGCCTCATCACCGACGTCCCGGCCCGCCTGTACGGCCTGCGTGATCGTGGTCGTCTCCGGGTCGGCGGCGCCGCCGATGTCGTCATCTTCGACGAGGCGCGCATCGCCCGCCAGCCCACCGAGACGCGCTTCGACCTGCCCGCTGGCGCGGGCCGCCTCTACGGTGAGGCCGACGGCGTCGAGCGCGTCCTGGTCAACGGTGTCGAGATCGCCCATCACGGCACGTTCACCGGGGACTTCCCGGGGAAGATTCTGCGCTCCGGCCGGGACACCGAAACCCCGTCCCTGAACTGACAGAATTTCTGGACTGACGGCACGGTAACCGGAAGGGTACGACCATGAAGACACGCGCCGCGGTCCTGCACGGTAGAGGCCAACCCTGGACCGTGGAGGAACTCTCCCTCGACGGCCCAGGCGACGGCGAAGTCCTGGTGGAGAATCTCTTCGCCGGGCTGTGTCATTCCGACGACCACCTCGGAAAAGGCGCTGGATTCCACTTCCCGATGGTGGGCGGCCATGAAGGCGGTGGCGTGGTGCGGGAGGTCGGCGCCGGGGTCTCCCGGCTGCGGCCGGGCGACAAGGTGGTCACCTCGTTTCTCCCCGTGTGTGGCTACTGCCGCTGGTGCACGTCGGGTCACTCCTATCTGTGTGATGCCGGCGCCACCACCCTCACCGGGGCCTTCGCCGACGGCAGCTACCGGTTCCATCTGGGCCAGACCGGCCTGGGTGCCTTCTGCACCCTCGGGACCTTCTCCGAACACTTCGTCGCGCACCAGAATTCACTTGTGAAGGTCCCGGACGACACGCCGTTGGACGTCGCCTGCCTCATGGGGTGCGGTGTGCCCACCGGCTGGGGATCGGCGGTCAACGCGGCGAACGTCCGCCCGGGTGACGTCGTTGTCGTCTACGGCATCGGCGGTATCGGAGCGGCCGCGGTGCAGGGTGCGCTGCTGGCCGGCGCGGCAACGGTCGTGACGGTGGATCCGGTGCCCTTCAAGAACGAGTTCGCCAAACAACTCGGGGCACAGGCCGGTTTCACGGATCATTCCGAAGCCTTCGACCACGTTCGCGATCTCACCCAGGGTGTCCTGGCTGACAGCGTGATCCAGTGTGTGGGCGTGGCCAACCCGGAAGTCATCCACCAGTGTTACGAGATGACCCGCAAGGGTGGCACCCTCGTCCTCACCGGAATAGCGGACCGCTACGAAGAGATCACGGTCAAACTGCCCGGCGGGATGCTCACGTCCTTCGCGAAGAAGGTCGTCGGGTGCCTGTTCGGTTTCTGCAACCCGCACCAGGACATCCCGATGCTGCTGGAGCTCTACCGCAACGGCCAGTTGAAACTCGACGAGATGGTAACCCGCCGCTATTCGCTGGACGAGATTAACGAGGGATACCAGGACATGACCGACGGGCGGAACATCCGCGGAATCATCGAGTTGGGCCGCTGATGGAAGCCGTCAAGCAGGACACGTTCTTCATCGGTGGACGCTTCCGCCCGGCAGCCGGTGACCGGCGTTTCACGGTCGTGAACCCGGCGACGGAGGGCATCGTCGGCAGCGCGCCGTGCGGCGAGCCAGCCGATGTCGACGCGGCTGTCGCCGCTGCCCGGGCTGCCTTCGACACCGGCCCGTGGCCGCGGATGGCAATCAAGGAACGAGCCGAGCACCTGACCAGGTTCGCGGACGAACTCGCGGCGCGCCGCAAGGAGATGGGCGAACTCGTCCTCGACGAACTCGGACTGCCACGGCGGGCAGCCCATTCCGAACCTGCCAGCATGATCGCCCTGCTTCGCTATCACGCCGGGCTGGCCGGGCAGATGACCATGAGTGAGCGCCGGACGGGTCTGTTCGGCGCCTGCGCGGACGTCACCCGGGAACCCGTCGGGGTCGTCGCGGCCATTCCCGCCTGGAACAGCCCGCTCGTCCTGGCTGCCAACAAGTTCGCCCCGGCCATGCTCGCCGGCTGCACGGTGGTCTGCAAACCCGCGCCGGAGACGTGCCTGGACACCTATCCGGTGGCCGAGGCCGCGCGTGCCGCCGGTATCCCCGACGGCGTGCTGAACCTGGTGGCCAGCGACGGCGCCGGGGGTGACCACCTCACCCGGCATCCGGGCGTTGACAAGATCGCATTCACCGGCAGCACGGCGACCGGTCGCGCGGTGGCCGCCGCCGCCGCCAGCCACCTGGCCCGGGTCAGTCTCGAACTGGGCGGCAAATCCGCCGGCATCGTGTGCGATGACGCCCCGCTCGACGAGGTCGTCGCCGCGGTCGTCGCCGCGGCCACCCTGGTCAACGGGCAGGCCTGTATCGCTCTGAGCCGCGTCCTGGTCAGCCGGCGGCGGCACGACGAACTCCTCGACGCACTACGGGCCGGCTTCGAGGCCCTGGTCGTCGGTGACCCCCGTGATCCCGCCACCCAGGTAGGTCCGCTGGTCAGCCGGCGCCACCGGGACCGGGTGCTCGGCTACGTAGCCGACGCCGCGAAGGAGGGTGGACGGGTGGTCACGGGCGGCGGCCCGCCGCCGCACACCACCCGGGGCTGGTTTGTCGCCCCCACTCTCGTCACCGGCGTGTCACCGATGTCGCGCATCGCCCAGGAGGAGATCTTCGGTCCGGTGCTCACCGTGCTCACCTACACCGACCTCGACGAGGCTGTCGCCATCGCCAACGGCACCCCGTTCGGCCTGTCCGGCGCCGTCTTCGCGCGGGATCCCGGCCAGGCACGGGCACTCGCCGACCGTATCCGCAGCGGCACTGTCGCGATCAACAAGGGTGCCGCGATCGATTTCGCGCTGCCCTTCGGCGGGTTCGGGTCGTCCGGCTACGGGCGCGAGTACGGCCCGGAGGGCGTGGCGGAGTACCTCGAGCACAAGACGATTTTCCTGGACGCGCCGGCGGGCTAAAGGGCCAAAGGGCCAAAGGGCGCGCGACGATCGTCAGATCGCGCGCCCGCAGGCCGCAGTCCCCGGGTCTCCAGAGCCGCCGGGCGGCCGTGGGATCCCAACGGACACCACGGCCGCTGCGGGGGACGCGTCCCGGGAAGGTGTCAGATCCGCTCGATGATCGTCGCCGTACCCATGCCGCCGCCGGTGCACATCGTCACCAGGCCGACGTTGGCGTCACGCCGCTCGAGCTCGTCCAGCACGGTCTGGATGAGCATCGGGCCGGACGCTCCGATGGGGTGACCCAGCGCGATCGCCCCACCGTTGACGTTGACCCGGTCCGGGTCGAGATCAAGGTCGCGGATGGTCTTCAGCGGGACCGCGGCAAACGCCTCGTTGATCTCCCAGAGATCGATGTCGGCCACGGTCATGCCCGCCTTGGCCAGGCAACGCAGGCTGGCCGGGCCGGGCGCGGTCAGCATGATCACAGGGTCGGCTCCCGCCACCGCGGTCATCCGGACGCGCGCACGCGGGGTCATCCCGTGGGCCCGGGCGTAGTCCGGCGAGGCGAGCAGGATCGCGGACGCACCGTCGACGACGCCGCTGGAGTTACCCGCGTGGTGGACGTGGCGGATCTCGCCGGCCTGGGGGTAGACCTCGCGGCACATGTCGTCGAAGGACCGGTCGAAGCCCGCCTGCACCTGGGTCGCCAGCTGCTCGAACGACGCCGGCAGCTTCGCGAGCGTGGCCACGGTCGTACCGGGGCGGGGGAACTCGTCGTGGTCGAGGGCGAGCGTGCCGTCGAGATGGCTGACCGGCACGACCGAACCGTCGAACCGGCCCTCGGCCACGGCCTTCGCGCACCGCTCCTGGCTCTGGGCGGCGAAGGCGTCGACATCTTCGCGGGTGAAGCCCTCCAGCGTCGCGATGAGGTCGGCGCTGACGCCCTGCGGGACCATCGGGTAGAGCTCCCGCAGATGAGCGTTGCCGGCGTCGAGGGTCACCACGCCCTCAGCCACCGGCCACCGTGACATCGACTCCACGCCGCAGCCGACAACCAGGTCCTGATGACCGGACAGGATGCCCATCGCCGCCCAGCTGACCGCCTGCTGGCCGGAGCCGCAGTACCGGTTGAGACTCGACCCGGGTGTCTGCACCGGCCAGCCGGCCGCCAGCAGCGCGAGCCGCCCGATGTCGGCGCCGTGCTCTCCGGTCTGCATACCGTTGCCCGCGACCACGTCCTCAACCTCGAGCGGGTCGAAACCGACCCGGTCACGCAGCGCGTTGAGTATCTGGGCCAGCACCTCCTGCGGGTGCAGCGGGTGCAGCGACCCGGTGGCCTTGCCCCGGCCACGCGGCGACCGCACGCCGTCGATGATCCACGCCTCACTCACAGCAAGCCTCCAGTAATATTCGACTATTTATCTAGACGATGTCACGAGTTGCACCCGGATGCGATATGCGAACCGGACGCTGCGGACGCTGTCGATCTAGCCACCGCCGCCCCTCGCATGCGACACTTAATCAGTAAGCGTATTAATCGATTCGTCGAGTAGCGTGCTTCGGAGCCAACCGTCCCCTGAGAGCCTGTTTCGAGATGCGACCGGATCTGATCCCCCTGCCGCGGTCCGCGGCGCGACGACGCTGGAGTCACGTGTGAGCGACCGGTACGACGACTTTCCGACGCTACGTTTCGAGCGACCCGCGCTCGGCGTTCTGCGCATCGTGCTTGACGCCCCCAACCTCAACGCGGTCAACCCGCGGATGCACCGCGACCTCGCCGAGGTCTGGCCGGTCATCGACCGCGACCCGCAGACCCGGGTCGTACTCATCCAGGGCGAGGGCAAGGCGTTCTCCGCCGGCGGTACCTTCGACCTGCTCCAGGAGATGGCAGACAACCCCGGAGTCCGCACCAGGGTTCTGCACGAGGCGCGCGCCATGGTGCTCGGCGTCCTGGACCTGTCCAAGCCGGTGGTCTCGGCCATGCACGGCCCCGCCGTCGGTGCGGGTCTCGCCGTCGGCATGATGGCCGACATCTCCGTGGTCGGACGGCGGGCGACCATCGTCGACGGCCACACCCGGCTCGGTGTCGCGGCCGGCGACCACGCCGTGCTGTGCTGGCCGCTGCTGTGCGGGATGGCCAAGGCCAAGTACTACCTGCTCACCTGCGAGCGCCTCACCGGCGAGGAGGCCGAGCGCATCGGTCTGGTCTCACTCGCGGTGGACGACGACCAGGTGCACGCACGCGGCCTCGAGGTGGCGAGCGCGCTGGCCATCGGCTCGGCCGACGCGCTGCGCGCGACCAAGTCCTCGCTCAACCACTGGTACCGGTTGCAGCTGCCCGCGTTCGAGGCCTCGCTCGCGCACGAGTTCTACGGTTTCGCGAGCCCCTCCGCCCAGGAGGGCATCGCCGCCATCCGGGAGAAGCGCAA
This sequence comes from Protofrankia sp. Cas3, assembly GCF_963555955.1. NCBI lineage: Bacteria > Bacillati > Actinomycetota > Actinomycetes > Frankiales > Frankiaceae > Protofrankia > Protofrankia sp. Cas3. The sequence goes on along the minus strand of NZ_CAUVXP010000111.1, from coordinate 10,449 downwards.
GCCGGACTTCATCGCCGTCGAAGCGCAACACCGTGCCGAAATCTGACCCACCGCCGGCCGTCCGACGAGGAGTTCAGCAGTGACCGAAACCGCCGCCCCCGACACCGCCACCCCCACGCCGAAGAGCAGCGAGGTGCCGCTGCTGGCGCCTGGGATGACCTGGGAGGAGATGGTCCCGGGATCGGCGTTTCGCACCTCGGCCCGGACCATCACCGAATCCGACCTGATGACGTTCATCCAGTGGGGCGGCTTCAACGAGCCGCTGTTCGTCGATGCCACCCACGCCGCCGCCGGCGGCTACACGGGCCGGCTGGTACCGGGAGCCTTCGTCTACTGCATCGCCGAGGGCCTGGTACTCCAGACCAACGCGCTGCACGGCACCGGCCTGGCATTCCTGTCGATGGAACTGACGGTCAAGGGCCCCACCTACGTCGGCGACACACTGCACGCGATCGTCGAGACCCTGTCGGCCCGCCCGACCAGCAAGCCCGGACGCGGCATCGTGGCCAGCCGCGTGACAGTACGTAACCAACACGGCAAGGACGTCCTGGTCTTCACCCCGACCCGCATGATCCGCGGACGCGACTTCGTCGAGGTCGACGGCGCCGGCCACTGATCGCCAGGCCGTGCAGACGTTACTTAAATATATGACTATTTAGACCATATGGTGGGGTGATTCCACCCGCCGGTCGAGGAGGATCCGTGGGAACGCTGGACGGAAGGGTGGCGCTTGTCACCGGGGCGAGCCGCGGCATCGGAGCGGCGATGGCGCTCCGATTCGCGCGCGAAGGAGCCAGGGTCGCGGCCATGGCCCGCACCCTCGAGCCCGACCCCCGGTACCCGGGAAGCCTGCGGGAGACCGTCGAGGCTATCCAGGCCGCCGGCCACGAAGCCGTGGCCGTGCGCGGGGACCTGTCCTCGGCCGAGGACAGGCGGCGCATCGTCGCCGAGACCGTCGAGGCGTTCGGGCCGGTCGACATCCTCGTGAACAACGCGGCTGTCACCTTTCTCGCGCCGGTCGAGGAGTTCACCGAGAAGCGTTTTCGCCTCATGATCGAAGTTCAGGTGTGGGCGCCCTTCGAGCTGACCCAGCTGGTGCTCCCGGGTATGCGCGAGCGGGGAGCGGGGTGGGTGCTCAACATCTCCTCCCGGGCCGCACAGCACCCGCAGGGCCCACCGTTCGAACCGGTGCACGAGCGTGGCTTCGCCGCGTACGGCCTGTGCAAGGCGGCGCTGGAACGTTTCACGACCGCGGTTGCGGCCGAGGGCTACCGTTACGGGATACGAGCCAACGCGCTCGCCCCGCTCGACAACGTCGCGACCCCCGGCGCGGGTGCGCATGACCTCGTCGCGGACTTCCCGATCGAGGACCCCTCGGTGATCGCCGAGGCCGCGCTCGCTCTGGTCGAGGGAGACATCACCGGACGGATCGCCTACAGCCAGTCGCTACTGGACGAACTCGGCCGCAAACCCGTCGTGATCGACCACTGACACTGTGCTGGGTGACTGCGGGACCCGACGTGGAGCCCCCGCAGTTCTCCGGGAACTGCGGCCTCCGGGCGCGCGATCTGACGATCGTCGCGCGCCCTTTGGCCCACTAGTCACCCAGCACACGCGCATGGTCTGGACCCGACCGGTTCGTCAGTCGACGCGGGCCGTGGCGTAGCCGGCGATGACTTCCTCGCCCCGCGCGTTGACCGTGACCACGTCGAGGTCGACCAGGCTTACGCCGTCGGCCTCACGCAGGCCGGCCACGGTGACGCGGGCGGTGAGGCGGTCACCCGGCCAGACCTGGCTCTTGAAGCGGACACCGTAGCGGGTGAGACGACCGTCGCCCACCAGGTCGGTGACGGCGCGGGCGGTCATACCCATCGCCAGCATCCCGTGCGCGAACACACCCGGGTAGCCCGCGGCATCGCGCGCGTACACCGCATCGGTATGCAACGGGTTGTAGTCCCCGGATGCGCCGGCGTACTGCACAATCTGGGTCCGGGTGAGGTCCTCGACGAGCACCTGCTCGTGAATCTCGCCGACCTTCACCTCAGCGCCGCGCAATGCCATCAGTTCGCCCCCTGCTCAACCGGCTTCTCGGGTCGCACGCTCACGCCACGGGCCCGGACAACCAGCTCGCCGGCTGCGTCCCGGTACTCGGTGACCTGTTCTTCGAACAGCAGCTTGCCGCCCCGCCGACCCGTCTTCTCCCAGGTGTTTCCCGGCACGTTGGTCACCGTGAGCAGATCGCCCGGCCGGACCTGCCGGAAATACTCGAAATGCTGCTCGGCGTGCAGCCGGCCGCCGCCGGAGACCGCATCGGTGACTCCGCTGGGTTCCCGGCCGGAGCCGAACCATGCCTCGCCGGTACGCGGTCGCAGCGGATAGTCAGGGTCGTACTGGGCGGAGGACTGGACAAACGTCGGCGGAGCGATGATCCCCGCCGTCTCAGCCTCCCCGGCCCGCTCCGCGTCGTGGTAGACGGGGTTGGGATCCGCGACCGAGCGCGCGAAGAGCATGATCTGACCGGCCTCCACCGGGAACGTGAACTGCCCCACGAATTACTCCTCGTCATTGAAGGCGGATGGCAGAGGATCCCAGCCATCCGATGAAGCGTTGACTGCTGTTCGTCTCCGTTGTTTCTCCCGATCGGATTCTCCCGACCGGAAGAAGCCGATCGATCACCCGCGCCGCAGGAGCAGGCTGCGTACCTGCGCCGCCGACTCAAGTGCCTCATCCTCGTCACCGGCGACCGGCAGCAGGTGCACATCGCGGCAGCCGGCATCAAGATAGGGCACCAGCGCCTGCGCCACATCCTGCGGGGTCCCCCGGGGCACGTACCGCGAGAAACGGTCGAAGGGCACGCCGTAGAAGCTCTCCATCGCCCGCGAGACCGACAAACCGGCGTCCTCCACCGACCCGCCGAAGCCGCACCAGACCAGCAGCGCGTGCCGCCAGGCCACCGCGGACCGACCGGACGCGGTCGCGACGTCATCGATCTCGGCGATGACGGAGGCGTAACGCTCGGGCGAGACCCACACACCGAGCCAGCCGTCACCGTGACGACCCGCCCGCCGAACCGCCGCGGCCGACCGGCCGCCGATCACTATCGGTACGGGCACGGCCGGCGGCGGTGACACCCGCACATCGCGGAGCTGGAAATGCTCACCGTCGACCGTCACCGCAGCACCGGCCAGCAGTGCCCGCAGCACGACCAGAGCCTCGTCCATCCGGCGGCCACGGGTGGCGGGGTCGACACCGCATGCCTCGACCTCGGCGCGGTCCTCACCGCCGATGCCCACGCCGAAGACGAACCGCCCGGGTGCCATGGCCGCGAGCGTGGCAACCTGACGCGCAACCGGGACGGGGTGACGCAGCGGTAGCAGGAAGACCCCGGTGTGAACCTCGATGTCGGGCGCGGCGACCAGCAGCGCCGTGGCCTGGATGAGCCCGTCGGAACCGTAGCCGCCGCGAAAACTCACGTGGTCACCGATGACGGCATGGTCGAATCCGAGGTCCCGGATCTGCGCAGCGGCCTCGTACAGTCGCCCGGTACCGCCTCGCAGCAGCGCGAAGGGTGGCCGAACCCCGATCCGCAGCCCGACTGATCCCGACGCGGCTGATCCCGACCCGACCGGGTCGACGTCAACCGTGGTCACGATTGCAGCACTCTACGCAACACCTTGCCGGCGGCGCTTCTCGGCAGAATCTCGATCATCTCCCACTCGGCGGGCACCTTGAACCCGCTCAGGGACTCCCGCGCGAACAGGCGCAGCTCCTCGACGTCCGGTGGATCCCGCGGGTCGGCGGGGACGACGAACGCCTTCACGACCTGACCCCAGCGCCGGTCCGCCCGGCCGACGACGGCAACCTCGCGGATCGCGGGATGGAGACTGAGGACCTGTTCAACCTCCAGTGGATCCACGTTTTCCCCGCCACGCACAATGCGGTCACCACGGCGGCCCAGCAGCGTGACATAGCCGTCGGAGTCGATATGACCGAGGTCTCCGGTGTGCAGCCAACCGTCGGCCTCGGGCTGGAAGAGGTGCTCGCCGCGGGCCCGGATCTCGCCGCTGCCGTCCGGACCCGGATCGACCACCCGCAGCTCCACACCCTGCGCCGCGCGGCCGACCGTCCGCAGCAGCTCGGGCCGGGTCGTGGCCGCAAGTCGATGATCGTCGAAGTTCAGACAGGTGACCGGAGAACCCTCCGTCTGCCCGAAGATCTGCACGAAGGCAACGCCCGGAAGAACTGCCATCGCCTCGCGGAGCGTGTCCGGATGGATCGGGGACGCGCCGTACTGCAGCACGCGCAGCGTCGGCAATGCCAGCGCGCCCTCAGCGAGCAGTCGGTCGATCATCGTCGGTACCAGCAGAGCATGTGTCGTGCCGTAGTCGGCCAGGTCCTGCCAGTTACGCGGCGAGAACGGTGGCGCACAGACAACCGTGGCTCCGGCGCCCAACGCAACCGCGATCATGCCGAGGCCGGCGATGTGATGGTAGGGCGAACCAGATGCGTACACGCTGCCCGGCGCAAGGTCGACGATCGCGGCGTTGACCCTGCCCCGTACTGCGAGCTTGCCCTCGGCCACATACACCGCCTTGGGCACTCCGGAGGTCCCGGACGTGTGCAGGATCAGCGCGGTCTCATCCGGACCCGGCTGGTCCGCCGACAGCCGGTCGGTCAACAGCCGGTCGGACGCCGCGGCCGGTGGATGAACGACAAGCCGACGGCCCGTTGCCGTCGCCAGTTCCCGGCCGAGGTCCGCCGCCTCCGGCTCGGCCAGGAGCAGATTGCCGGCGAGGCCGGCCAGACAGGCGGTGAGTTCCCGGGGGGTGAGTCTGGTGCTGATCGGCGCGAGGGGACGCCGGGTGGCGGCTCCCGCGATCGTCAGCGCAAGTGCTTCCAGCGTGGTCGAGACCAGAGCCGGCAACGGGGTTCCCACGGGCACGGCAAGGCTGTCGAGCCAGTCGGCCGCGCCCGCGGCGTGCCCCAGCAGGTCGGCGCCGGTCCAGCGAGTAGCACCACTGATCACAGCCGTCTGACCCGCACCCGGGCCCGACCAGGCTCCGGTGAGCTGGGCCATCCATGTCGTCCCGGCCGCGGCGGTCATGCCCGGGTCGTCCGGGCGGCGATCGCCCCGGATGCGGTCAGTCCGGACGAAGTGGTCCCGGACGAAGTGGTTCCGGACGCGGTCAGTCCGGTGGTGTCGACGCCGTCCCAGAAGCCTGCCCACGTCGGGAAGGACTGCGGCAGGCCCGGTGGCGTCGGCGACGTGCCCCAACTGTCGAATCCCACGGCCTGCGGGTGCTCGGTGACATCGGCTGCGTACCAGTGCCGCTCGTCCCGCCGGGCGAACAGCCACTCGCCGTCGATCCGCTGGTAGGTGTCGAAGTAGCAGATGGCCATGACGATCCAGCGGTCGCCGACCTCGTGCTCGGCCCGGCAGTACACCTGCCCGCGGGCGTTGTCGGCATCGAGCAACTCCACGCGATGACCGCAGATCTGGTGCACCGACCGGTAGAACCACCGCAGGCTGGGCGCGATGTATCCACGCAGTGCCTCCCGGCCGCGGCCGTGCCGGCCGCAGTTGACATCCGGCACGAACAGCGATATCCAGGCGTCGAGGTCACGGCCGTCGACCGCGAGCGCGTACCGGATCGGCAGCTGCCCGAGCGCGAGCCGCGCCTCCACCTGCTCCAGCCGCGCGAGCAACCCCGCGTCGTGCGTCGTCACGACACCTCCAGGTCAGGCCGGCCTATTCGCCACACCGCAACCACAACCAGATCAACACAGGCAACAATACGCTTAATGAGTTGCACTATAGGGCCAGACTGTCCACTCCGCGAAGACTTCTGACCAAGTCCACCCAGACCATCTGAGCAGGCACGGACCGTGCGGGTCGCCAGCGGGCAGAGACCTCGCAGGCGCACCGCCGAGGCCGGATGTGACTCCGGACCCATGAACTCGCCCATCCTCCTTCACTAAAGATAAATCATTTAATTTCATACTTGACGACACGGAGGAGGATGTGATCAGCACTCGACACCAGCGCCCCACCACCCTGGTCGGTGTCCTCGACCTTGAGCGGCTCGACGTGGACATCTTCCGCGGGTGGAGCAGCCACGGAGAACTGCCGGTCCGCCTCTTCGGTGGTCAGGTCGCCGGCCAGGCACTCATCGCGGCCGGCCGCACCGTCGAACCGGCCCGCTCCGTCCACTCGCTCCATGCCTACTTTCTGCGGCCGGGCGACCCGGCCGTGCCGGTCATCTACCTGGTCGATCGAATCCGTGACGGCGGCTCTTACAGCACCCGACGCGTGGTCGGTGTCCAGCTCGGAGAAACGATTTTCCAGCTGAGCGCCTCGTTCCACCTCCCGGCGCAGGGTCCGACGCACGCCGAGCCGATGCCGCTGGTGCCGCCGCCGGACCAGGTGCGCACGCTGGAGGACTGGTACGCCGACGCGGGCGCCGCATCAGCGCCCTGGATGCAGTGGTTCCGCGCCGGGCAGTTCAGGACGGAAGTACGCTGCGTGGACGAGCCACCGGCACTGGCGGCGGAACGCGGGCCGAGGCCCGCCCGTCAGCGGGTCTGGTTCCGGTCGGCCGAACCGCTGCCCGACGATCCGCTCGTGCACGTCTGCGCGCTCACCTACGCGTCCGATCTCGATCTTATTAGCACAGCGTTGCTGCCGCACGGCAGAACCACCAGGGACGCCGGTATGGCCAGCCTTGACCACGCGGTCTGGTTCCACCGGCCGTTCCGGGCCGACGGGTGGCTGCTGCACGACAGGGAGAGCCCGGTGGCAGCCGGCGGTCATGCTCTGGTCCGGGCCCACGTCTACGACGCCGACGGATACCTGGTGGCCTCGATCGCACAGGAGGGTCTGGTGCGCACCCCGCGCCGCGAACCTGAACAACGCGTAACAGCTGAACAGCGCGGCCCGATGAGCAGCACGAGCCACTGAACGATGTGACATCTGCGACGGCGCGCCGAGTACCCCTACAGACCAAGAGATTGCATCGCCTGAGCGCGTTCTGCAACGAGCAGCCGCACGGCTGTACCTCTCCCGATCCTCTCGTGCTCCCGTCGCTGGCCTCGCGGACGGCGCTGGTCTGTGCAGTGGCGACAATTTGATGACTATAATTCCGACCATGGAAACGCTGCCACTCGCGGAGGTCAAGACCCGGCTGTCCGAACTGGTCACTCGGGTACAACAGCAGCACGACCAGGTCACAGTGACCCGCAACGGACGTCCCGCCGCTGTGGTGGTCTCCGTGGACGAGTGGGAGAGCCTGCACGAAACCCTGGAAATCCTCGCAGACACCGACACGGTTGCGGCGATCCTCCAGGCACGCCAAGAGGTCGCCCGCGGCGAGGTCTACCCGACCGACGAGGTGCTCGACGCCTTCCACCAGAGGAAACGGCAGGCTGGGTGAACGACCCGTACGAGGTCCGCTGGTCCCGCTCCGCCCGGCGGGCGGTCGCCGAAGAGCTACCGGAGCCGGTGGCGGCGGCCGTCCTGGAACTGGTAACAGGACCGATGCGCGCAGAGCCACGCCGGATGGGCAAACCACTGCACGCGCCGTTCGCCGGGCTGTGGTCCGCCCGCCGGGCGACCTACCGAGTGGTCTACAGCATCGACGAGGACAAGCGTCTCGTCACGGTCGAGATGGTGAGACACCGACAGGACTTCTACCGCACGTAGCCGGCCGGATGGGTGTCCGGCCGGCCTGGTGCTCCGGGCTTTGACCGCCGATGGCGGTCAGGCTGACGGTTCGGAACCGACGATCGACACGAACGACACGCACTCGCCCGGCCCGCCGCCCAGGTTGTGGGTCATGCCGAGCTTCTTGCCCGCGGCGATCGTGGAGATCGTGCGCTCCGCCGGAGCCTCACCGCGCAGCTGCAGCCAGCACTCGAACATCATCCGAAGGCCGGACGCCCCGATCGGGTGCCCGAACGCCTTCAGACCGCCGTCCGGGTTGACCGGGAGGTCACCGTCACGATCGAAGGTCCCGGCGAGGACTTCCTTCCAGCCGAACCCACGGTCGGCGAAACCGAGGTCCTCCATCAGGACGAGCTCGGTGGGGGTGAAGCAGTCGTGCACCTCGGCGAGAGCGAGCTCCGCCCGCGGGTCGGTCACACCGGCCTGGGCGTAGGCGTCCTTCGCTGATGCGACGACCTCGGGAAAGGTCGTGTAGTCGTAGTCGGGGTCGGAGTTACCCGTGGCCGGTCCCGCGATGAACGACAGCGCCTTGATGTAGATCGGCTTGTCGGTGTAGCGGTGGGCGTCCTCGGCCCGGACCACGATCGCCGCCGCCGACCCGTCGCTGACACCGGAGCAGTCGAAGATGCCCAGCGGCCCGGCGACCAGCGGCGCGTTGGAGATGACGTCCTTGGCCACCTCCTTGCGGAACTGCGCTCGCGGGTTCTGCGCGCCGTTGACGTGGTTCTTCCACGCGATGCGGGTCAGGACGTCCTTCATCTCGTCGGTGTCCACGCCGTACTTCTTGGCGTAGGCGGGCGCGAGCAGACTGAAGTTCGCCGGTGCGGTGGTCTCCGACCCGGTCCCGTCGCCCGGCGGCGTCGCCCCGGCCAGGCCGGAGAACCCGGAGTCCTTGAGCTTCTCCACCCCGATCGCCATGGCGATGTCGTAGGCACCGCTGGCCACCGCGTAGCAGGCGTTACGCAGCGCCTCCGAACCGGTGGCGCAGTAGTTCTCCAGCCGGGAGACCGGCTTGTAGGGCAGCCGCAGCGGACGCGACAGCGTCAACCCGGAGTTACCCGAACCCATCGTGCCGAGCCAGTAGGCGTCGACATCGTCCCGGGACAGCCCGGCCGAAGCGTACGCCGCCTGGGAGGACTCGATCAGCAGGTCGTCGACGGAGGATTCCCAGCGCTCCCCGAACGACGTGCAGCCCATGCCGACAATGGCAACCTTGTCCCTGATCCCGCGTGACGCCATCTCAGGCCTCCAGCCCTTCGGTGCTGCCCGCGGCCCGCACGGGGCGGGCCTTCCAGAAGTAGTTGTGGATGCCCCGCGCGGTGTTCACCTTGCGGAAGGTCATCTCGACCCGGTCGCCGATGGCGACGCTGTCCGGGTCGACATCGGTCAGCTCGCACTTGAAGCGGCCACCGCCGTCGATGTCGATGACCACGGCGACCAGCGGCGGGCTCGGGGTGAAGGCAAGTCGGTCGATCGTGAACGTGGCCACCGTGCCGTAGGTGTCCGCGAGACGTTCCGGCGCCATGTCGTCCACGGCGCCGCACGAACGGCAGACCCGCGCCGGCGGCAGGTGCCGGGTAGCACAGTTGTTGCAACGGGAGCCGGTGAAGCCGAACTTCCAGTCGGCGTTGCGGCCGGCCGGCGGAGCAGCGTAGGCGTCGGGATCGGGCCGCCGGGGCGGTTCGGTCGCGAGCCGGCCCCGCCAGTTGAGGAAGTCGGCATACCGCAGGGTGTCCCGCCCGCCGGCGATCTGGGCCGCCACCGAGACGGCGGCGCGGTGCTCGGGCAGGGCTTCGGTGGTACGCAGCGCCACCGCGGTCACGCCGTCCGCGAGGACGACGACCACGATCGTCTTACCCGCCCCGGCCCTGTCGAGGGTGTCGGCGAGCAGCAGGCCGGCATGGGCGGTCCCGGTGTTGCCGACGGTCTTCGCCAGGCCGTCGACGACGGCGTCGGGCCGTACGCCCGCGCGCCGGGTGAAGGAGGCCACCGACCGCGCGTGCAGACCGGTCACGATGAGGTGGTCGATCTGGTCCGGCGTCAGGTCGATCTGCTTGAGCAGGTCGGCGAATGCCCGGTCGGCGAGCGGTACGTAGACCGACTCGCCGAAGCGCTCCTCCCAGACCCGCGAGTGGTCGTCGCCCGGCACGCGCCACCGGTCGAGGAACTCCTCGGTGGCCGAGGCGTTCGCGAGGATCTCCGCGAGCACGGGTGCCTCCGGCGTGCCCGGCCCGACCAGCAGTGCCGCCGCGCCGTCACCGCCGTCACGCTCGTCCGCGCCACCGGGCAGGCCGGTGCGGATGTCGGAGAGCACGACCAGCGTCGGCTCGGTCGCCGCGCTCGCGGCCAGCAGGGCCCCGACGCCGGACCGCACCGAGCCGACCATGTCGACCGCGAGCACGGACTCGTCCAGCCCGAGTGCGGCGTGGATGGCCGTGGCGTTGGTCTTGTCCAGATAGGCCGGCGCCGTCGTGGCGAAATAGACCTGCCGAGGCCCGGACGCGGCCGCGTGACCCCGTAGGGTGATCCGCGCCGCTTCCACACCCAGGGATGTGGTGTCCTCATCGAAGGAGGCCACCGTGCGCGCACCGGAACCACCACGGCCGCCGAGCGCGGCGGCCACGACCTTGCGCTGGAGCCGGTGGTAGGGCAGATAGGCACCGTAGGCAAGTAGACCCGACATCGTTCTCCCGACGCAGTGTGGCGGAGCTGACCGCTCTGTCGTGACG
>NZ_CAUVXP010000110.1:0-20462 GCF_963555955.1 Protofrankia sp. Cas3 | reverse complement strand
CCGGCAGTCTGAGGCCGGCCTGCGGGCCGACGCGCTGGCCGGCTTTGCGGATGCGGCCCGGAACCTGCCGGCCGGACCGGCCGCGGAACTCACCGTGCGCAGAGCGTTCTGGCAGTCAGCCCACGACTCCCCGGACGGCGCACGGGCGGACCTGCAGCTGGCGGCCCGCCTTTCCGACGAGGAACAGCAGCCGGCCGCCGCCGGGCGAGCGCGCCGAGCAATCCGTGACGCGGTCGGTGAGCTACTTCCACCGGGCGGGTCCGCCGCGGTCGATGACGCCCGCGCGCAGCTGCCCGACTGGGCTACCCACCCCGTACCCGACACGCTGATCGCACTGGTCAACCAGTGGTCACAGACGGCGGCATGGCCCGAGCAGGAGGAGTTCCTCCGGCAGCAGACACCGACCGTGGGCGATCCCGCGCAGATGCGCGCGGTTGCTGTTCTCCGGGCGCTGTACCCGGACCATGCGGCCCTGGCGAACCTCGAAGGGTTTCTCCACGAGATCCAGGAGAACGGCCTCGACGCAACCCTTGCCAGCCACCGGAGCGCCTGGGAGTTCCAGCAGCTGCTCCAGGGGTGGATCACGACACCCACATGGGAGGCGTCACGCCGCTACCTCACCAACCACCCGGAACTCGCCGCCGACCCCCGCACCACAGCGGTTCTCGCCAGCGCACCACAGGATCCGACGGCCGCCCAGCACCTGGCCATTCTGAATCTCACGGCCACCCGTTCCGTCGACGACGTGTATGACGCCGTCACCGACCCGGCCGTCGCCCACGACGAAGCCATGGCCGCCGTTTCCGCCGGCGATGCCACCACCGTTGCGAACCTGTTGCTGGCCGCACCGGCTCTGGCACGCTTGGCCTTCACTGGCCCGTTTCTCGCCGCGGCCTACGGCCTTCTCATCGGCGGCGGCGACGTGCCTCGGTTCATCGAGGCGGCTGCCGCCGCCGGGAACGCGGTACAACGCGTCGCCGCCGCGGCCCGGCTACGCCGCCTCGCCCGCACTCACCCGCAACACGCCGACGCGGTAAGCCGCATCCTGCCCATCCTGGAAGCCGAACCCGCCACGGAAGCAGGTGACGATACCGGCCACGCGCAGTAACCGAATGCTATCTTCCGCTGGGCCTCTACGGCTCGCCGTCCGGTACGTCCGGGCGGGTGGCCCGCACGACGTCTACCCAGATCCGGAAAAACAGCGTCCCCATCACAATGACCAGACCGGCGACGACAACACTCCGGACAAGAACCGTATCGGATACCACGCCGACGAGTACCAGAACATCCACGAGGAGCGCCAGCATGACGGCGGTCGTGACCGAAAGAATAAAGACCCGGACCCGCGGCTTCGTCCAGAAATAGCCCGGCACTCCGCCACCCCGTGCAGGTCGGCGTTCGGTACGGAGCCGGTCCAGGTAGGCCGACTCCCACATCAGCCCCAGCAGGAAGACCGGAATGACCTGCGCAACCGTCGTGTAAAACTCCGCGTGCACGTCCACCCTTCCGCCGTTGCGCGACCAGTTGCAAGCAGGGCCGCCTTTTCAAGCACGGCAAGACAAAAGATACCGCTATTATCGCTGGGCGCACGGGGTAGGGAACACCCGGCCGTAAGCCCTCGTAATGGTTACGGACTGTACTGTCCGTTAACGGAAAGTAGGTCATCGCAACCTACCGCTCGCAGCCGGGCGGTGGTCGACATGAACGCCCGAGACGTGCATCGGACGCTGGATCTCATAGGCCGGAAGTGGGCGCCGGACGTCCTGGTGGAGTTGGCGACCGGGCCGCGCCGTTTCGGCCACTGCCTGGGGATACCCCGGTCGGAGAAGCCGCGGTCGCCATGTTCCGCTCCGGTATTTCGGCACAGCTGGGGGACGCCGCGGAAGTGACCCGGTGGGCGCCTCTGGCCGTTGCCAGCTGTTCGAAGGTCGGCCCCGACTACTCGACTGAAGAGGAGATGCACGCCCGTCTGACTCTCGCGTTGGGACATCTTCTCGGCGCGCACCCTGACGTGGATGGTGCGGTGGCCGAGGGCATGACCGTGCTGGGTGTGTTGGAACGGTTGCCTACCCACACGATGACGGCGAAGATAGACAGCGTGATCGGGGATGCCGGCGCATGAGCATCCCCACTCTGACGACGGACCGGTTGATTCTTCGTCCGATCCACCGTGATGATCTCGATGCCTCCACGGCCATCTGGTCTGATCCCGAGTTCGGCCGGTACGTCGGTACCCATGACCGGCACAGCATGTGGCACAACCTCGCGGCCAACATCGGCGTGTGGGAGCTGGAAGGCGTCGGCCCCTGGTCGGTGGTTGACCGAGCCACGGGCGCGCTGGTTGGCCGGGCGGGGCTGTGGAACGAGCCGGGATGGCCGGGGATCGAGCTGGTGTGGTTCATCGGCCGGCCCTGGTGGGGACGCGGCTATGCACCCGAGGCGGCACGTGCGGCCGGCACCTGGGCGTTCGCCAACCACGATGTGGACCGGCTGGTGGCCGTCCTCAGGCGTGACAACGAGAAGTCGGGTCGCGTCGCCGAGAAGCTCGGCATGACGCTCGACCGCTACGAGGTGCTGCACGGCACCGACTGCGCCGTCTACACGATCCCCGCGCCGAGTGGCCGGTGCGCACCGGCGGCTGACGAGAGATCAGGACGGCCCGAGCATCGAACGGTCGGAACGGGCGCCACCACCGTGGACGCCGGATCACGCTAGAGCAGAGAACGCATCCGCAGCAGGTCGCGCATGCTGGCGTCCACCTTCAGCCGGCCGCTGGCCCAGGCCGAGGAGAACCGTAGACTTCCATCGCTGACGGCAACGAGATCGTCGCTGTTCACCGTGAAGGTGACCTTGGCCGTCTCGTCATCGTCCTCGCCCTCGCCCTCGTTGATGTCCAGGACGCTGCCGTCGCGCAGTTCCGCGGAGAAGCTCGTCCCGAGATCGGGTATCCGACACACGATGGTGCGGTCGGGGGTCAGCTCGCGCATGCGGTCGTTGGCCAGCTCGTTGAGGCGATCCGCCAACGTACGCAATGCCGCCGCACACTGCTGCCTGGTCGCCATGCCGGCCGGTTCCTCCTTCCGCCGGTCCGCCGGTCCGCTGGGCTGTGGCGGCGGTGACGGTGGTGGGGATGGGCCGCTACGGAGAGCCTAACGCCGGTCTGCCGAGCGCAGTGTCTTCGACACAGCTTGCCCGCCGGTCGTGCGTTCGTACCGGTGGCGCGCGTAACCGTCGCCACAGCGAGCGGGATCCGGGCATCCTGGTTGGGACGACAGCGGCGTACCGCGGGGTGACGGCCCTGCCGTCGCTGTCACGGAAGAGGAACACCTCATGACCGTTGACGTCCCGGACGACGTCCGTGGCGCGCTCGCGCGGGTGGACCGGCTGCCCGCGCTGCCCGTGTCAGCGCACGTCGCCGTCTTCGAGGAGGTCCACCGCCTCCTTGACGGTGTGCTCGCGGATCTTGACGGGCTCACGGCCACCCCACCGATTCCGGTCACCCCGCCAGGTCCGGTCACCCCGTCGCGGCCGGCCGACGCGCCCGGCCGGCCGCGGGCGTGACCGGCACGAAGCGCGCTGTCGTGGTCCGCAGGACGCGGCTGGACCGTGAACTCGTTCGGCGAGGCATGGTTCGTTCCCGCGAGCAGGCCAGCGAAGCGATCGCCGGCGGACGGGTCCGGGTCAGCGGACGTCCGGCGACCAAGCCCGCGACGGTCGTGGATGACACCACCCCCATTGCGATCATTACCGGGGACGACCCCGGGTACGCGTCGCGCGGCGCCCACAAACTGCTGGCGGCACTGTCGACCTTCGCCGGGAGCCAGCCACCGCTGCGGGTGAGCGGACGCCGGTGTCTGGACGCCGGGGCGTCCACCGGTGGTTTCACCGACGTGCTGCTGCGCCACGACGCCGGTGAGGTCGTCGCGGTGGACGTCGGCTACGGCCAGCTGGCGTGGCAGCTGCGGACCGATCCACGGGTCGTGGTGCTGGAGCGCACCAACGTCCGCTATCTCACCGCCGACCAGATCGGCGGGCCGGTCGACCTGGTGGTGGCCGATCTGTCGTTCATCTCCCTGCGGCTGGTGCTGCCCGCCCTGCGGGCGTGTGCCCGGCCGGCGGCGGATTTCGTCGTCCTGGTCAAGCCGCAGTTCGAGGTGGGGCGCGACGGGCTCGGGCCGGGTGGGGTCGTGCGGGACGTGGCCCTGCACGCATCGGCGGTGCGGGATGTGGCCGCGGCCGGGGCCCGGCTCTCCCTCGGCGTTCGCGGGGTTGTCGCGAGTCCGTTGCCTGGCCCTGCGGGCAACGTCGAGTACCTGCTGTGGCTTGCCGGGGATGCGCCGTGCATGGCCGAGCCGCGGCTCGCCGAGGCGGTCGCCGCCGCGGTCGCCGCTGGTCCAGCCGGTCCAGCTGGTCCAGCCGGCGTACCCGACAGTGGCGGCCGATCGAACATCTCCAGCCAGTCGGATATCTCCGGCCAGTCGGGAGAGGTCCGCGGATGAGCCGGGAAGTCCTGGTCGTGACCCATCCCCGCCGTTCGGTGGTGCGCGAGGTCGCCCAGCGCGTCCTGGACCAGTTCGTCGCCGCCGGAGTTGCGCCGCGGGTGCTGCGGGACGAGGCCGACCTGCTCGACCTGCGCTGTGACAACGTCGTCCCACCGGATGAGGCCGCGGCACTCGGGGTCGAGCTGGTGCTCGTCCTCGGCGGGGACGGCAGCCTGCTGCGCGGCGCGGAGCTTGCCCGCAACGCCGATGCCCCGCTGCTCGGCGTCAACCTCGGCCATGTCGGCTTTCTCGCCGAAGCCGAACCGGACGCGCTGGAGTCCACGATCGACCACGTCATCCGCAAGGACTACCAGGTCGAGGAGCGGATGACCGTCGACGTGACGGTCCGCCACCGAGGTGAGTTGACCTACCGTGGCTGGGCTCTCAACGAGGTGTCGCTGGAGAAGGTCGACCGTTCCCGGATGCTGGAGTGCGTCGTCGAGGTCGACAACCGTCCACTGTCGCGCTGGGGCTGTGACGGCATGATCTGTTCGACTCCGACCGGATCGACGGCGTACGCGTTCTCGGTCGGCGGCCCGGTCATGTGGCCGGGCGTCGAGGCCCTGCTGGTCGCGCCGATCAGCGCCCACGCCCTGTTCGCCCGGCCCCTGGTACTGGCTCCCACATCGTCAGTCGCCATCGAGGTGCTGCCCTCGACCCCGGCCGTGCTGTCCTGCGACGGGCGGCGCTCGGTGGAGGTCGCCGAGCACTCCCTGGTCGAGGTGACGCGCGGACGCCGTCCGGTGCGGCTCGCCGTGGTGCACCCGCGGCCGTTCACCGACCGGCTGGTCGCCAAGTTCGACCTGCCGGTGACGGGTTGGCGGGGTCGGACGGGCCGCTGACCGGCAAAAGGCGGTGCGCCCACCAACGCGGGCGGGACGCGCCATAGAGTCACGTCTGTGCTCGAGGAAATTCGCATTCGCGGCCTCGGGGTCATCGACGACGCCGTGCTCGAGCTTGCGCCTGGTCTCACCGTGGTCAGCGGCGAGACCGGCGCCGGCAAGACCATGATTGTCCAGGGGCTCGGGCTTCTCACCGGCGGGCGTGCGGACGCCGGTTTGGTGCGTCCCGGCGTTGGTCGGGCCTTCGTCGACGGACGGCTGGTCACTCCGGCTGACGGCCCGGTGGCCGAACGTGTCCGGGATGCGGGCGGCCAGTGCGATGACGACGGTCTGCTCATCGGGCGGACCGTGACCGCGGAGGGTCGCTCCCGTGCACACGTCGGCGGCCGGTCGGTCCCGGCCAGCCTCCTCGCCGAGATCACCGACGGGTTGATCGCGGTGCACGGCCAGTCCGACCAGCAACGGCTGTTGCGGGCCGGTGAGCAGCGCAGTGCCCTCGACCGGTTCGCGGGCGTCGCGGTCGCGCGGCCGCTGGCGGCCTACACGGTCGCCCATGCGCGGCTGCGCACGGTCTCCGCCCAGCTCGCCGAGATCACCGAACGGGCCCGGGAACGCTCGGTGGAGGCGGAGCTTCTGCGTAGCGGGCTGGCCGAGATCGAACGGGTGGATCCCCATCCCGGTGAGGACACGGCGCTGGACACCGAGCTGCGCCGGTTGGACCACGCCGAGACGCTGGTGCAGGCCGCCAGCAGCGCCCACGCGGTGCTGGTGAGCGACCCCGCGGTCGGCGACGGCGCGCCCGGTGCCGCCGATCTGCTGGGCACCGCCAATCGGATGGTCGCCGTGCAGGCGTCCCTCGACCCGGACCTGTCCGCACTCTCCGATCGCCTGCACGAGGTCGGGATGCTGCTCGCCGACGTCGCCGCGGACCTCTCCTCCTACGCGGCCGGCATCGAGTCCGACCCCGGCCGTCTTGCCGTCGCACAGTCGCGCAAGGCAGCTCTGGCAGGACTCGCCCGCGTGCACGGCACGGACCTGGCCGGGGTGCTGGCGTGGGCCGAGAAGGCCGGGCGCCGCCTGCTTGAGCTCGATTCCGACGCAGACCGGTCCGGGGCGCTGACATCCGAACGCGACGCCTTGGTGGCTGATCTCGGCGAGCGTGCCACCGAGATCAGCCAGGCGCGTCGGGCCGCCGCCGACAGGTTCGCCGCGGCGGTGGCCGCCGAGCTCGCGGGCCTGGCGATGCCCAGAGCGCGGGTCGAGGCGGTCGTCTCCCAACGCGCCGACCCCGCAGGGATACCCGTGGACGGCCGGCTGCTCGCCTACGGGCCGGCCGGGGTCGACGAGGTGGAGCTGCGCCTGGTGCCGCACCCCGGGGCACCGGCCCGCCCGGTGCACAAGGGGGCGTCCGGCGGCGAGCTGTCACGGATCATGCTCGCCATCGAGGTTGTGCTGGCCGCCGCGGACACGACGACGACCATGGTCTTCGACGAGGTGGACGCGGGCGTCGGCGGGCGGGCCGCGGTCGAGGTCGGCCGGCGCCTGGCCCGGCTCGCCCGGACCCATCAGGTGATCTGCATCACGCATCTACCGCAGGTCGCGGCCTTCGCCGACCGGCATCTGGTGGTGCGCAAGGCCGATGACGGTTCGGTGACCCGCAGCGGTGTGTTGACCCTCGACGATTCCGGCCGGGTGCGGGAACTGTCCCGGATGCTCGCGGGTGTCGAGGAGAGCGCCCTGGCCCGCGGGCACGCCGAGGAACTGCTCGCGAACGCCGCCGCCGACAAGAAGGCCGCAGACCAGGCGCGCTAAGAGCGACCGGGAATCCGATCTCACCGCATCTCCCGCTCGGGCATGTGTATCCCCTGCCCGGCATGGCAGCGGGCATCGCGTCCGCTGACCGTCGCGTCCGCTGACCGTCGCGTCCGGTGACCGCAGTGACCCCGGTGGCAGAACCTGGGGATTTCCCTGGTGTGCATCGTGACCGTGGCGACCGACTATCAAGCCGGGAGCCAGATGCATCCTCGTCGGGCGGGTCTCGCGGTGAACGCCGGGTAACCCACGGCCGGGCCGGACCAGCGGTAGGAGTTGCGCTGTGAGTGAACGGAGCTGGGGCGGGCCGATCGCAACGGCGCTGCATCCCCTGCTGATCTGCCTGCTCGGTGGCTTCCAGCTGCTGGCGTCCGGCAATCCGGTCAGTGTCCGCAAGGGTGGCAAGACCGAACTGCTGCTCGCCGCGCTCGCGTTGCACGACGGACACCGGGCGTCCAGGGAGTCGTTGCTCGAAGGTCTGTGGCCCGATACCGATCCCAACCGCGCCAACCAGTCACTGAGCACCCTCCTGCACGGTCTGCGTCAGCAGTTCGGCGGTGTCCTGCACGGTGACCATCCCGTGCTCTATCTGGCCGGAGGTTACGAGCTGAACACCGGCGCCGGCGTGGCCGTCGACATCGCCCAGTTCGATCGATCCGTGGCCACCGCCGAGCGGCGGATGCGAGCAGGTGATGCTGCCGCGGCCGTGCCGTGTTACGAGAAAGCGCTCGAGTTCTACCGGGGCGACCTCGTCTCCGGGGATGATGCGCGGGCGGTTATCGAGCGGGAGCGGCTGCGCTCGCGGTACCTGTCGGTCCTCGCCCGGTTGGCAACCCACCACCTGGAATCCGGAGATTGCCAGGGCGCTCTTGAGTGTGCGCTGCAGCTCCTACGCCAGGATCCCTGCCGGGAGGATGCGCATCGGCTCGTCATGCGATGCCACGTCCGGCTGGGGGCACGTTCGCTGGCGTTACGCCAGTACCGGATCTGCCGCCAGGTGCTCGACGGGGAGTACGGCGTGCTTCCCGAGCCCGCCACCGAGGCCCTTTTCGCGCAGATCCGGCTGGATCCCGGCGCGGTTTGATCTTTGCTCATCAGCAAAGCCCCCGCCGCGCATCATCAGCTGGTCCTGAGCAGAACCTGAGCAGAACCTGAGCAGAACCTGAGCGCGGGACTGAGCTGATTCTGATCATCGGATCAGTCCGGCCGGTTAGACATAGACATCCGCCGCGGGTTCGCGAAATCGGGCCGGCGGCGGCGACTCGCGAAGGGACCTGTGACCATGCCCGTCTCCCCGACCTATCCGGGCGTCTACATCAACGAGCTGCCGAGCGCCGTCCGCACGATCGTCGGCGTGCCGACGGCGGTCGCGGCCTTCGTCGGGACGGCTGCACGCGGCCCGGTGGACGCGGCCGTGCACATCACCAGCTGGGCGGACTTCGAGCGGATCTTCGGAGGGCTGTCCGGTAGCCCGCTCGGCTACGCCGTGTACCTGTACTACCTCAACGGCGGCAGCGAGGCCGAGATCGTCAGGGTCGTGTCCGCGGGCGCGGTGGGGCCACCCGCGGTCGCCGGCGCGGCGGCGTCGACCATCGACCTTCGTGACGGGGTGACGGTGACGGCCAAGTACCCCGGTGTATGGGGAAATTCGCTGCGGGCCCGGGTCGACCACGACACGCGGGAGCCTCTCGTCGGCGAGATCAAGGACGATCTCTACAATCTGACGGTCCGAGATACCGGGACCGGCGCGCAAGAGAGCTTTCGCAACATCGTCGCCAAGCCGACCTCCCCGTTCAGCCTGGCCAGGATGCTCGCCGGGTCCCGGCTCGTCACCGGCAGCGGCGTGCTCGACAAGCAGCCGAAGGCGCACGATGCGGTGGCGGCGGGCCAGGACCCGTTCGCCGGTGGCCCGGCCGGCGCACCCGCGACGTTCGCCCAGGGTACCGACGGCGCCGACGGGGCCGTACCGGACGGCCACGCCTATCGGGCGGGCCTGGAGCTGCTGCGGGCCACCGACATCTTCAACATGCTTGTTCTCGCACCCGCGAGCGCGGACGCCATGACGGCCGATGTCGAGCAGGACACGCTGGACGCGGCGGCGAAACTGTGCGTCGACCGGCGAGCGATACTCCTGGTCGATCCTCCGAAGCAGTGGACCGATATCGCGACCGCTGTCGCGGGCCCGCTGCCGGTCACCGGGGACAATGCCAGGAACGCGGCTCTGTACTTCCCCCGTCTGACGATCACGGATGTCGCTGGGCAGGCCGTGGAGTTTCCGCCGGCAGGGGCGGTCGCGGGTGTGTTCGCCCGTACCGACGGCCAGCGCGGGGTGTGGAAGGCGCCCGCCGGCACCGACGCCTCGATCAGCGGGATCAGGGCGCTCGCGGTCGGTGTGACCGACCTGGAGAACGGTCGGCTCAACCCGTTGGGCGTCAACTGCCTACGGACGCTGCCGGCCGCCGGCGCCGTCGTATGGGGGGCACGGACGCTGCGCGGCGCCGACCGACTCGCCGACCAGTGGAAGTACCTACCGGTCCGACGGACCGCCCTGTTCATCGAGGAGAGCCTGTACCGCGGCACCCAGTGGGTGGTGTTCGAGCCGAATGACGAGCCGCTGTGGTCCTCCGTCCGGCTCAATGTCGGGTCCTTCATGAACTCGCTGTTCCGGCAGGGCGCGTTCCAGGGACGGACCCCGCAGGAGGCATATCTGGTCAAATGCGACCAGGAGAACAACCCGCAGAACGACATAGACCGCGGGATCGTCAACATTCTGGTCGGTTTCGCCCCGCTCAAGCCGGCCGAGTTCGTCATCATCCACATCCAGCAGCTCGCCGGCCAGCTGCAGACCTGAGGCGGAGGACATGGCTCAGTTCAGCGTCAACGCATCCCGTCTCGATCCCTACAAGAACTTCAAGTTCCGGGTGAAGTGGGACGGAAAGTACGTCGCGGGTGTCAGCAAGGTGAGCGCCTTCAAACGAACCACCGAGGTCGTCAAGCATCGCGACGGTGGCGACGAGAGCACCACCCGCAAGTCGCCGGGACGCGTCGAGTTCGACGCGATCACCCTGGAACGGGGTGTCACGTTCGACGTCGAGTTCGAGCGGTGGGCGAACAAGGTGTGGGACTACCGCAACGCCCAGGCAGCGCCGGAGAAGCGGGACAGGGAGGTCTCACTCGCCGACTTCCGTAAGGACATCACGATCGAGGTCTTCAACGAGGGGGGCCAGAAGGTCATCGCCTATCAGGTGTTCCGCTGCTGGGTTTCGGAGTACCAGTGTTTGTCCGATCTTGATGCGAACGCGAATGCGGTGCTGATCCAGCACATCAAGCTGGAGAACGAGGGGTGGGTCCGGGACATCGCGGTCAAGGAGGAGAAGGAACTGTCCTTCGACGACCCGTCCTGATGTGTGACCCGTCCTGATTTCCGAACCGGCTGATTTCCCGACGGGCTCCGAACCACCAGCTCGGGAATCGGGACGCACGTGTCACGTCGACCAGAGGAAGGGCCACATGAGCACGCTGCCCGTGCGGGAGCTGCTGGATGCCTGGGAGCGGGGACAGGACTGCCCGCCGCCGATGCGTGCTCTGCTTCTGCTCGGCGCGGCCTGGCCCCAGGTGTCGGCGGAGGAGTTCGCCGACCTGAGCATCGGCCAGCGCGACGCCTGCCTGCTGTCCGTGCGGGAGCAGGGCTTCGGTAGCCGGCTCGTCGCGGTGGCCACCTGTACCAACTGCGGTGACGAGCTGGAGCTGAGTTTCGATGTCGTCGACGTCCGCACCCCGCAGCCGGCCGGGATCGATGGTGCGGCTGGTCGCGGGCTGCCGGCTCCCCTTGGCCCGGCGGAGGTCGACAGCGGCGGGTACCACGTCCGGTTCCGGGTTCCGACCAGTCGCGATCTTCTAGCCGTGCACAGACTGTCGGGGCCGTCGATGACGATCGCGGCGATCCGGCAGGCGCTCATCGAGCTCTGCGTCGTCGAGGCGAGGCGAGGCGACCGTACGCTGGCGCCGTCCGCGCTGCCCGCTGCCGTCGTCGACTCCGTCGAGGAACGGATGGCGGAGATGGATCCCCAGGCTGACGTCGAGCTGGCCGCGACCTGTCCCGCCTGTGCACGCACCTGCGAGGTGTTGTTCGACGCCGCCGCGTTCCTGTGGGCCGAGGTGGATGCCTGGGCGGTGCGCACCCTTCACGACGTTCACCGGATCGCCTCTGCATACGGCTGGCGCGAGTCCGACATTCTCCGCCTCAGCCCCTGGCGGCGGAGTTTCTATCTGGAGGCGATCGGCGGATGAGTTCCTTCCTCACCCGGCTCGCTGCGCGAGCTGACGCCGCCTATGTGGTCCGACCGCGGATCGTCTCCCTGTTCGAACCGGCCGGGTCAGCTGGCCCGCTCGGGTCACCCGAGCCACACGGATCACTCGGATCAGCTGGGACGATCGAGCCGGCGGTGGTCGGTTCCCGCGCAGATGACGTCACCGGCTGGGACGGACGGGACGCCCCGCCAGTACTCGCGCCGCAGCCCACTCGGGTCGGGCAGCCCACTCGGGTCGGGCAGCCCATTGGGGTCGTACAGCCAGCCCTGACCACGTCGGGTCGCCCGGATATCGCGGGCACGGTGGCGCCGGTCGGGCCCGTCCCCGACAGTGGGGTCACGGGCTCGTCGCCGACCGGCGAGGACGGTACCGGCCCCGGCTTCGCCGAAATCACGCCGCTGGCCGCGTCATCCGAGGCTCCCGGCAGGGCGTTCGCCAGCCCGGTCATGGCAGGTGCGTCCGCGCAAACTCAGGTCGAGATCGGGTCCGAGGCGTCCAGCGATGTCGTTGACGGCGCGGGTGTACGCGTTTCGCGTCCACAGGGCGATTTCCTTCCGCAGGGCGGCTTCCTTCTGCAGAGCGATTTCCCACCGGCCGCAGCCGACGTCACGACCGGTAGAAATCGCTTCGGGAAGTGGGGCCCGTCAGCGGTGACCGGCAACAGCCGGCACGCCCCGGTCGGCGACCAGCCGGCAGGCCCGGACAGCGACCTGGGATCCGGGGACGAGCAGGTTCCCGGGCCCGACCAAGCGGGTCCGTGGGCGTCTGGTTCTCGACTGCCGGTCGTGCCGGACCGTCCGTGGTCGGGCAGCTCCCGCCAGCCCTCCCCAGCGCCGCATGCCCTGGCTGCGATGGTCGACTCCGACACAGGGTCCCTGCTGGCAGGGCCAATACCCACCGCTGCCCGCGTGCGCGCCGGGCACGCCGGGCACGGCGGTGTCGGCCCCGACCCCGAACCGGTCGTGCAGGTCACGATCGGTCGGATCGAGATCCGGGCGGTTCTGCCGAACGTCCCGGCACCGGCCGCGGGTGAACGCGGACGTGGGCGTACCCCCGCGGTGTCTTTGGACGACTATCTGCGTTCCCGCGGCGGTCAACGATGAGCAACGCCCTCGCCATCGCCGCCGTCACCAGGACATTGCGCAACCTGCTCTTCGACGCGGCCTCGGACCTCGGGGGAGCCGAGGTGTCCGCCAAGCCGCCGGACCGCGCCCGGGCCACCGCGACCGGCAATCAGATCAATCTGTTTCTCTACCACACCTCGATCGACGCGGCGCTGCGTAACGACGACCCGCCCGGCACCCGGCCGGGTGAGCCGGCATTCCCGCCGTTGCCGCTGATCCTGCACTATCTGATCACCGCGTACGGCGACGGTGATGACGACGTCATGGCCCACAACCTGCTGGGGCGGGCGATGGTGGCGCTGCACGACCATCCGGTTCTGGGTCCACGGGAGATCAAGATCGCGCTCGCCGGCAACGACCTGTGGGAACAGGTCGAGCGGATACGGATCACACCGGAAGCGCTGTCGATCGACGACATGTATCGCCTGTGGACGGCATTCCAGACGCAGTACCGGATCTCCGCCGCGTACCAGGCGCGGGTCGTTCTGATCGAGAGTCGTCGCCAGGCGCGGACGCCGCTGCCGGTGCTGACCCGCGGGCCGGCCGATGCCGGGGTCACGGTCGTGCCGTTTGTGATCCCGCCGGTACCGACGCTGACCGCGGCGCAGCCGCAGCGCCGGCAGCCGGCAGCGCGCCTCGGTGACGAGGTGACGCTGTCCGGGGTGCATCTGAGCGGGGCGAGCGCGATCCGGTTCCTACCGGGCCGGTTCGATGATCTGCTCGACACCCTGCCCGACGAGTTACTGTCCGTTACCGACTCGGAGATCAGGTTCGTGGTACCCGACCGTCCCGATCAGCTGGCGGCCGGCATGTACACGGTGGCGGCGGTCTTCCCCCCGCCCGCCGGTGCCGCACCGGGAACGCCCGAACACCTCAGCAACGAGGTGCCACTGGCCATCGCGCCGCTGGTCACCGCCGGCCTGCCCGCGAACCTCGGCCGGAACCCGGACGGATCCGTCACCGTCGATCTGTCGTGCAGCCCACGGGTGCGGACCGGGCAGCGGGTGGTCCTGCTGTTCGGCGATCGTCCGGTGCAGCCCGACGGTTTCGCTCCGCCGACCGCGGTGTTGCGCTTCGTCGTCCCCGCGGCCGAGCCCGGTCGGTATCTGTTGCGCCTACGGGTGGACGGGATCGACAGCGAATTCATCGACCGGACCGTGCGCCCGCCGGTGTTCGACCCGAGCCAGTCGGTGGTGGTGACGTGACCGACATCGACCGTTGGGAAGCCGCCAACGACGCCTACCTGGCGGCGGTGCTGCACTGGCTGCGTCTGCTGCTGGCCTTCCACGCCGGCGAATACGAGGCCGACCAGCATGAGCGTGCAACGCCGGCCGACCGTCCCCCGGTGGCGCCCACGCCGCCGTCGTCGGAGCCGCTGGCGCTGCCGCCATCGGAGCCGGTCAGCACGTCCGAACCGCGCAGGCGGGGGTGGCACCGCCGGCTGCCGTCCGACACACCGGCAGCACCGGCTTCGATACCGCCCCCGGGTGCATCGACACCGGGCGCAGCGCCCCCGGACCCGGCCCCCGATGCGGGTGAGCCAACCGTCCAACTCGGACAGGTCGTCACCGCCGAGGACGTCGAGCGTGCCGCGACCGACGTGCGGGCGGCGGAACAGATCACCCCACCCCCCGCCGCGCTCCAGCTCGCCCAGCTGCTTGGGCTGACCGACTTCGAGCGGGAGGCCCTGCTGCTGTGCGCCGGCATGGAGCTCGACCCGACCATGGCTGCGCGGTGCGCGCGAGCGCAGGGAAACCCGCGGCTGACCTACCCGACGTTCGCGCTGGCGATGCGTGCGCTGGCTGATCCGGCCTGGGATGTGTTGTCCACGCGCCGCGGGTTGCGCTGGTGGCGGCTGGTCGAGATCAGCCAGTCGGCCGGCGAACCGCTCGTCACCTCCGCGCTGCGCATCGACGAACGGATCGTCAACTACCTCAAGGGCCTCAACGTCATGGACGACCGGGTGGAGCCGCTGGTCGCCCCGATCGACGCCGATCTGCATCCGGACCCGATCCCCCTGCCGGAGTCACACCGGGCGGTGCTCCGCGAGATCATCGGACGCTGGCGGTGGGGGCAATCCAGAGCCGTCCAGCCGATCGTCGAGCTGGTGGGCGCTGACACCGGCACCAAACGTCTGCTGGCGACCGAGGCCGCAGGCAGCGTCGGGCTCGCCCTCTACCGGCTGCGTGCCGAGACCATTCCAGGGCATGCCGTGGATCTGGAGACGCTGCGCCGGCTGTGGTCGCGTGAGGCGGTCCTGCTGGGAGCCGCGTTGTACGTCGACGCGCAGGACACCGACCCGGGCTCGGAGACGGCCGGCATACTCACCCGGTTCCTGGCCCGGCTGGACGGTGTCGTCTTCCTCGGGGTCCGCCAGCCGTGGGTCCGGTCGGAGCGAGCGGGCGTGGCGGTGCTCGCGGAGCGTCCGACCCGGGCCGAGCAACGCGACGCGTGGGTCCACGCACTGCGCGGCACGCCTGATGCACCCCATGATCCATCGGCTTCCGGTGCGGTCGGTGCGGTCGGTGCTGCGGTCGGGCCGGCCGTGTCGGTTCCGGATCTGCTGGCCGGGCAGTTCAACCTCGGTCTGGCGACCATCGGGGAGATCGCCCGCTCGCGTCTCGCCGACGACCTGGCCGATGACCCGGCCGATGACCCGGCCGACGACCCGGGGGAGCCGGGTGACCCGGATGATCCGTGGGGCGCGTTGGCGGGGCACGGTCGCAGCCTGTGGGACGCCTGTCTGGCGACCACCCGGGACGGTCTCGACACCCTCGCCGAACGCATCGAGCCGCGGGCGCGCTGGGCGGAGGTGGTGCTCCCGGACTCACAGCTCGCCCTGCTCGGTCAGCTCGCCGACCAGGTCCGCAGGCGGGCGCTGGTATACGACGACTGGGGATTCGCGGCACGCTCCGCCCGCGGGCTGGGGATCAGCGCGCTGTTCGCCGGGCCGAGCGGGACCGGTAAGACGATGGCCGCGGAGGTGCTGGCACGGCAACTCCGGCTGAATCTGTACCGCATCGACCTGTCGGCCGTGGTGAGCAAGTACATCGGCGAAACCGAGAAGAACCTGCGCAAACTGTTCGACGCCGCCGAGCAGGGTGGTGCGTTGCTGTTCTTCGACGAGGCGGACGCGTTGTTCGGCCGCCGCAGTGAGGTGAAGGACAGCCACGACCGCTACGCCAACATCGAGGTCAACTACCTGCTCCAGCGGATGGAGTCCTACCGGGGGCTCGCGGTGCTGGCGACCAACATGCGTGGTGCCCTCGACCAGGCGTTCCTGCGCCGGCTGCGATTCGTCGTCACGTTCCCGTTCCCCGACGCCGAGCTGCGCCGGAGGCTGTGGGCAACCGCGTTTCCCCCGGTGGTTCCGGCCGAGGAGTTGGACCTCTCCCAGCTGGCGCGGTTGCCGGCAACCGGAGGGATGATCCGCAATATCGCGATCAACGCCGCGTTCACGGCCGCCCGGTCCGGCGGTCCGGTGACGATGCCGATCGTCCTGGCTGCCGCTCGGGTGGAGTTCGACAAGCACGAGATTCCGGTCCCCGAACGCGATCTCGTTCCCGGGTTCGTCCAGGCGGTGCGCTGATGATCATTCAGGTAAGGGTCGAACGGCTGGTGCTCGACGGGTTGCCGTTCACCGGCGTCGACGCGCCGGCGCTACGGGCGGCGGTCGAGGCCGAGCTGTCCCGCCTGCTGGCCGCCGATCTGGGATCCGATCTGGGATCGGTGCCGCTCGGCACCGCACGGGATCGGCTGGGCACCGCGCCACTCGACCTGGTCGCGCCGATCACCGCGGGTCAGGTCGGCACCGGGGCGGCTCGACGGGTGGCGCAGGCCGTGCGCGCCGCGACGGGCGGGACCCGGCCATGACGACCTATCCGGGCTCGCCACGGGTGGCGCGGGGCGGCATCGTGCTGCTCGACCCGTCCACCGCGCGCATCCTGCGGATCATCGTGTTGCAGTACAACCCCGACACGCTGAACCGGACGCTGCAACCACAGGGGATCGGCACCGAGCCGGGGGATCGGCTGGAGGCGTTGCGGCTGGCGGGTCCGCCGCACGAGACGATCCGGGTCGAGGCGGAGCTCGACGCCACCGACCAGCTGGAGTTCCCCCAGGACGGAAAGAACGACGCCGTCGCACGGTTCGGGCTGTTCCCCGTGCTGTCCGCGCTGGAGACGATCGTGTACCCGGCCAGCGCAGCGTTGCTCGCGGCAGATCTGCAGGCGCGGTTCGGCATGATCGAGGTGGCGCCGGCCCAGGCGCCGCTGTCGCTGTTCATCTGGAGCCCGAGCCGGATCGTTCCGGTCCGGCTCACCGAGATCAGCGTGGTGGAAGAGGCGTTCGACTCCTCGCTGAACCCCATCCGGGCGCGCGTCACTCTCGGCATGCGGGTGCTGACCGTAAACGATCTTGGGTTCGCCCATCGCGGCGGCAGCCTCTACCTGCTCTATCACCAGCAGAAGGAACGGTTCGCGCGGCTGGCCGGCTTCGGCGTGGACCCGCGCCCGCTCGGACTGTCCGCGATTCCAGGAGGGTGAGGATGTTCCCACCGACCAGCCGCTACGCCGGGATCGACACGGCCGAGCACCTGCTCGCCGATGGCCGGACCGTCGTGCACCTGCGTCGCCGGTTCCCGCCGTCGCCGGAGAGTCTGGCCACGGTCGCGATGCACACGGTCGTCGACGGCGACCGGCTGGACAACGTCACTGCCCGTTATCTCGGTGACCCTGAACAGTTCTGGCAGGTGTGCGACGCGAACCGGGCGATGCGCCCGGACGAGCTGACCGAACGGCCCGGCCGCCGACTGCGGATCACGCTGCCCGTCGGGATTTCCGGGATTTCCGGGATTTCCGGGACGGGGGCGGGCCGTGGCTGACGGGACGTTCCTGCTCCAGCTGTTGATGGGCCCCACCATCGCGCGCCCGGTGCCGGCACCGCTGACCGACGCGCTGACCGGCGTCACGGTGACCACGTCGGCGCAGGCCCGCAGCGGGTTCCAGCTCACCTTCGCGGTCAGCAGGAACTCGCTGATCAGCACGGTGCTGCTGCCGACGGGCTTCTTCGACCCGAAGATCCGGGTGATCGTGCTGGTGGTCCTGGGAGGTACGCCGACGGTGCTGACGGACGGCGTGATCACCCGGCAGGAGCTGTCGGCGAGTGACATCCCGGGCCAGGCCACCCTGACCGTGACCGGCGAGGATCTGACCCTGCTCATGGACCTCATCCACGAGTACGCCTGCTTCCCGCGCATGCCCCTGCACACCCGGGTGGAGCGGATCTGCGAGAAGTACGCCGACTACGGCATCGTCCCGACCGCGGTGCCGCCGGTGCTCATGGAGGTCCCGAAACCGACCGACATACCGGTGCAGTCGGCCACGGACCTGACCTACATCCAGGCGCTGGCCGCCAAGGCGGGTTATGTCTTCTACCTTGAGCCCACCAGGCTGCCCGGGGCGACGATCGCCTACTGGGGCCCGGAGATCCGGGTCGGCGTCCCGCAGCCCGCGTTGAGCGTCAACATGGACGCGGCGAGCAACGTCGAGTCGCTGAGCTTCAGCTTCGACGGCCTGGCCCGCACCCAGATGACCGTGCGGGTCACCGAACCGTTCACCAAGCGCTCCGTGCCGGTGCCGATCCCCGACGTCGGGCTGCTGCGGCCGCCGCTCGCCGCGCGACCGGCGGTGGCGTTGCGGGAGGCGCCGGTGCCCGACACCGCCAAGCTCAGCACCGTGCAGGCGGCCCTGTTCGGCGTTGCCCAGACCGCGCGGGCCTCGGACGCGATCAGCGGCCAGGGGCGTCTGGATGTGTTGCGCTACGGCGCGATCCTGCGGGCCAGGGCGCTGGTGTCCGTTCGTGGCGCAGGCCTCGCCTACGACGGCCTGTACTACGTCACGAGCGTCACCGACACCATCAAACGCGGCGAGTACAAGCAGAGTTTCAGCCTTGCCCGTGACGGGCTCGTCGCGCAGACCCCGAGGGTGATCGTATGAACGGTACGGAGCACAACGGCGGTCACCGTGAGCGGAGCCGCAGTGGCAGCCCCCGCTTCCAGGGACGCTACCGGGGCACTGTCACCGACGACGTCGACCCGAACGGCAGGGGCCGGCTGCAGGTCGCCGTTCCCGACGTCCTCGGCGACGACCCGTGCATCTGGGCGGAGTCGGCGAGCCCGCTGGTCGGTCAGGGGATGGGGATTTACGCCATTCCACGGCGCGGTGCCGGTGTCTGGGTGGAGTTCGAGGACGGCGACCCCGATCACGCGATCTGGACGGGTGGCTGGCGGGGTGGGTCCGAGGACGTGCCGGCGGCGGTGTCGGACGCCCCGCCGTCCCAGCAGCCGATCGTGATTCGCAGCGAGGCCGGCAATGAGATCATCCTCGCGAACGTGGCCGGCCAGGGGATCACCCTGCAGACCTCCGCGGGCGACCAGGGTCCGCGCATCGTGATCACGCAGACGGCCATCACGCTGACGACCGGCAACGGCGCGTCCATCGAGCTGACCGGACCCAGCGTAAAGATCAACAATGACGCGCTGACGGTGGACGCCCCATGAGCGCCTACGTCCTGCATGTCGGCGCGCAGGTCGCCTGCGCCCATCAGCCGGGCCGGGCCAGCCCGCCGGTTGGCAACCCGCGCGTGCAGGTCGCCGGCCAGCAGGTCGTCACCCAGCCGAGCATCTACACCGTTACCGGCTGCATCCTGCCGACCCCGCCAGCCGCCAACGGCCCGTGCGCCACCGCCGTCTGGAGCACGGCCGCGCTGCGGGTACGGGCCGGTGGCATTCCCGTCCTGCTCGCGGACAGCACGGCAACCTGCGCACCGTCGGGCACCCCACTGACCGTGCTGGTGACCCAGATTCGGGTCAGGGGGAGTTGAGGCAGATGCTCTTCGACCAGATGTTCTTCGACGATCGGCGCGCTTACCCGCTCGACTATCCACTGCACGTCGACGGCTACGGAGCGACCGCCGCGACATCACCTGAGGACCACATCCGGGACATGATCGAACAGCTGCTGCTCACCAGCCCGGGGGAGCGGGTGAACCGGCCGGACTTCGGCAGCGGTCTGCTGGACCTGGTGTTCGCCCCGGCCAGCGCCGAACTCGCCGCGGCACTGCAGTTCAGCCTGCAGGCGGCATTGCAACGCTGGCTCGGTGACGTGATCGACGTCGCGCGGCTCGTGGTCGCCGTCGAGGAGGCCACCGTGGCAGTGGCCGTGAGCTACACCGTGCTGGCCACCGGCGAGGCGCGCACCGAGGTCATCGAACGGACCGGTCCGGCGTGAGCGCCCACGAGGGTCGCGCCCCGGCCCCACCTGAGGACCCGGCTGTGCAGCCGACCCCGGCCCTGATGTGCGCCACCGACCTGCGGCGGTCCCGTATCCGAGCCGCGGGCGCGGGCGGACTGGACTACGTCGAGGTCGGCGCCGACGGCCGGGAGCTGACCGTGACGTTCCTCGGTGCCGCGCCCGAGAGCATCGATGTCGCCAACGTCCGTATCGATGCCGCCGACGGCCCCCGAGGAGCGGTGCGGGGTGACGCGCAGGGCGCGGTGCGGGCCGTGGCTGTGCGGCTGGACATCAGCGACGACGCAGACCGGGACGACCGTCTCCGCCTGTCGCTGGACCGGCCCGGTTACGCCGCCACCTACACCCTCCGGCTGGTCGAGACCGACGCGAGAGGCCGGCCCACCGACCGTCCTCTCGCCGGCTTCGACCCCCGTTACGCTCGGCTCGATTTCACCTTCCCCGGCTCCTGCCCGTCCGGGCTCGACTGTGCGGGCGCGGACGGATGTGTGCCCCCGTCGACGGCCGAACCGGCCATCTCCT
>NZ_CAUVXP010000109.1:0-20823 GCF_963555955.1 Protofrankia sp. Cas3 | reverse complement strand
TCGTTGGACACCACAGGTGCTTCAATACTACCTCCCGCCCGGTCAGCGCAGCGTGACGCCCAAGCCGCCGTTCTCGCCGGAGGAATCGATCCCCGCCGTAGGGCGCTATCTATGCGTTCTCGCCCCACAACTCGAAGAGGTTCCGGGCACTCCCGAGCTTCTGCTGGCGGCTGCCTACCGGTCCTCCGCGGACAGCGTCCGCAATGCGGGAGGGATCCCCGCTCGTTGGGTGAAATACACCGAGCGGGTGGCCCAGAACCTAGTCAGGTACCGACCGCGAGGCCAGACGGGCTGACCCGGAGCGATGGCGAGGCGATCGCGCGCTGGACAAGTGCGGCGGGCAAGCCTTGGTCAAGCAGCGCGACGTGCTCGACGCGCACGAGGTCAAAACGCAGCGCGAGGGACACCAACGCCGCTCGCTGCCAGTCCGCCCGAGCACCGGGGACGTCGGCTGAAGGTCTGCGGATCCTAAGCTTGGTGCGGGCGAGGTAGTCGATGTGGAAGCCCACGGCGCTGCGGCTGAGATCGCCGCAGTCGGGGTGCTTTGCCAGCCGGCGGACGACATCAGGTACTGACGGGATGACCGCCGACGCGCCATCGCGAAGCCGAGGTTCGCACAACGCCACGAGAACCAGGAAGTACTTGGCGGTCTGGTCGAGTGGATAGGCCGAGGTCGTCGCATCCGGTCCGGCCGGCGCGATGGGCGACTGGTCGAGGTATGTGTGCTGATGCGCGAAGACAAGGAAACTGACCCGGGTAACACCCGCTGGAAGGACGACACGAGAAAACTCGAACGGCACCGGCATGTCCAGCCGTCGTGGCGCGACCTTGACAAACTCGCCGCCACCCTCGGGATTCTCGACCACGTAGGTTCGGTCGGGCGAGAGGTTGCTGATTGTCCAGAAGTCCTCGGTCGCCCGGACGCGGCCGGCCGTTCGGGACACGCCTGGGTGGCTGAGTTCGATGTCCACAGGATGACCTCGCCCGCCCCGCCCGAATATCGCTTCCTCGCCCGATCCGAGTTCGCGTACCAGGGGTGACGGGGCTAATACATGATTGGCCGTCGGGTCTTGGGGAACCTGTACCAGGACCGTGTTCACACCGACTCCTTAGCCATGGCACTGGAAGATGATCGCACATCAGTGTGTCACGGCGGCAGCCGTGGCGGGACGGGATCCGGGGCCACCTGGCCTGGTTTCACCCCGCATCCCGGCGGTGACCCCCGCCTACCGGCGGCCGCCGCTCTAATCGATCACATGACATCGAGTCCATTAGCCCAGGGCCTTTCAGTAGGCCTGATCGCGAGAGCGCGCTGCGGAAATGGAAGTTTCCCTCTACCTGGACGATGGTCTTGTCTAAGGACCATCGTCCAGGCGAGGGGGTACCCGCAGGGTGAAGCGTAACTTCCTCGCGTCCTCGTTCCAAGCAGCCCGCTCGGCTACATGTGGTTGTACCAGCTCTGGTTCTTGCCGCTGTTGCACTCCCATGTGCGGAGGCCGCCGTCTAAGGTCTGGTCAAGGCAATGGCCGGTGGCCTGGTTCTGGAATCTGCGGGTCTTGTCGGCCCAGTACACGACCCACCAGCTCTGGTTTTCGCTGCTGTTGCACGCCTCTGATGAGATGCTGCCGATACTGAAGCTGTCGTTTATGCAACGTCCGGTGCCGACGTTCCCCAGGCGGACTGTGCCGTCCCCCCACGGGTGAACGACCCAGCGTTGATCGTCGGACCCGTAACAGGTATCTGCCACTAAGCCGCGGATGTTGCTATCGAGGAGGCACTGGCCGGTGCCCTGGTTCCGGTAGACGTAGACAGAATCTGCGGCCTGCGCTGCCGGCGCCGCGACCAGCACTCCCGCCGCAAGGACCACCATCCCGAGCAGTAACCCGATCGTCCGTCTCATGCCGTCGATCCCTCCTCCGTGCATATGACCCTCCTACGGACCCGGCGTCACGCCAACCGTGGCACCCTGAGGTCAGAACATCGCGTTCGACCGGCCTTGCTTCCATCGGTCGAGCGCCCCGTCAAGAGGATCCTGGCCGGTAGGTCCCGTGAGCGGAACCTGGAAGGTCCCAGGGTCGGCGCTCGGCAGGTCCGTCTTTCAGCGCGGCGGGATAGCGGGGCTACCGGCAGTTTGTCGAGGACGGCATATCCGCAGGCCGCCCCGCCGAGATTGATCAACAGTGTTTATGTCACCCATCGCGTTGATGCCTGCGTGGCGGTGGCGAGCGCCTCGACCACCGCCTTCACGTAGCGCTGGGGCGGGTCCGCCGTAGCCGTACGAGACCAGGCCCGTTGGGTCCAGCCAGTGGGAAGCGAGCCGGCCTGCGCCGGCGAGCTCGACGACCAGGACCGCGCCCCCGTCGGTGCAGGCCTGGTCGTCGGCCGTCTCGCCCACCTCGACCAATACACCGACAGAAGCCCGCCTAGACGTGCGGCGCGATCTGGTGGTCGAGGTCTGCGATGAGCCGTTCCAGCCAGTCACCGGGGCGGTTGTCGTCGATGCCGGTGTAGGTGGCTTCGAGGTCGATGCAGTCGGCGCGGTCGGACAGGATCGTCCGGTCGCATAGCTGTCTCCCTCATGGAGCGGCGATGATCCCAACCAGCCGGCGGACGAGCGGAGCCAAGGGAGGTGGTGCACGGATAATGATCATTTGGCGACAGCTGATGGACGCGCTCAGGCGTGGGTCCAAAACACCTCACTGGCGCGGAGAGGACGATGGCATTTTCGGCGACGCGGCTATCCGTCGATCTCCAGGCCTGGGATGGTCGCCTCGGAGGGTGGCCAACCTGGGACCGGGAGGCGCCGTGCAGTTGCCGCGATCAGCCAGTCATCCCCGTCCAGGTGCGTCACAAAGGAGTGCCCCGGGATCTTGCGACCGCCCTGCGTTCCGATGTACGTCGAGGACGTCAGGACGACGAGCTCCATATTCGCGCCGACGAGCGTCGTCCACCGAAGCAGGCCGACGCCCTTGCTCAGCCCTCGGTAGACGTACCGCCAGTGATCTACGAAGGCTGCGAGCATCTCGTCAAACTGCTTGTTGTCCGAGTCGTAGGCGGCTAGGTCTTCGGCGAGGTCGTCGTCGGCCTGGCGACCATTGACGTCCCAGACCCAGCCCTGGGCCAGTGCCAAGCGCAACGGATCGTCAAGCACCGTCCACAGGCAACGACCAGGCTTGTCGTTGTAGAGCTCGGTGATCCAGTCAGCGACAGTCTCATATCCGCCGGGGAAGTCTGGTTCGGTACCAATCATGCGTCGACGAGCTCGACAGTGCCGTCCACGACCTCAAAATGGAACGTAAGGCCCGTCGCCCGGCTCAACTTCGCAAGTGTCTCGAACGAAGGCTGGTGCTCGGCTTGCTCCAAGCGGGAGATCGCAGGCTGGGCAATGCCGACCAGCGCCGCCAACTCGCGCTGGGATAGGCCCTTACGGGTGCGGAAGTTGACGACCCGGTTGGCGACCTCGCGGGCGAACGCCGCACCGTCCCACACCCGGCGAAACTCCTCGTCGCCGCGCTGCTCGTCGATCACCTGGTCGAGTGGCTTGAGGTCTGAAAGCTTCATTTGTCCTCCTCCAGGTTGTCAAGGCGTCGCACGGCGATGGCGATGGCCCGCCGGAAGCCAGCCGGGTCAGCTTCGGCCTCCGGTCCAACCGCACCGATGACGAGGATCTGCCGATCTGTCGGTAGAACGCCCGCCAAGGGCTGCGGCCCTGCCGCGGTCGAAGCTCTCGAAGGTGGCGTGCGGCCCTGATGTCACTGGTATGCGGGTAGCCCAACGTCGGACCGATGGCTCGTAGTTTGTCGAAAGCTGTGACGATCGCTGCCCGCTCCGTCGCGGGGATCTTGCCCAGCTCGGCATCTGCGGCGGGATGGATCAATACCTGCCAGACCACCCGCCCACGATAACATGCGTGTTATCGGTTCGCACCCTTCCCGGCTCTGGGAAGGGTGCCTGGGCACGCCGCAGGCATGCTCTGCCCGACACTCACCGCTGATCGGACACCCCCACTCCCGGCTGTTCGCGTCGCCGTCCACGACGAGTGGCTTCCTGCACATGGCGCATGTGTTGTGCGCCCGAGCCCAGAGCACCTTTCGGTCATGGTCGCTGATCGCTATAACGAAGATCTTGCACCGCTACGGCAGGGCCTTGGCTCGTGTCCCGGCGGACAGTCTGAACGAGCCGAAGGCGGCGGTGAGCCCGGCTGCCGCTGCTGGCCCCCTACCGGCGGGTCTATCGGGAGGTTGGCTGCCTTCACCGGGCGCGCGCCGAGAATGTGCTCCAAGGGCAGCACAACACCAACACGTGATCTTCGGGTGACCTGGGACGGTTGACGTCAGGCTCGCGACGTGGTCATCGTCGACGATGGCAGCCGGCATGTGCGCGGTGTAGCCGAGCCGTTGGATCTGGAGGAGCGGCTGGCGAACGTGATCAGCGATCAGATCGCCCCGCGCCTGGTACCCGAGATCGAGATCATTCCCTGGCGCGGCACGCATGTCGTGGCGGTTGAGGTCTTCCCGAGTCCCACCCGGCCGCACTACCTCGCCAGCGCGGGTCTCGACGCCGGGGTATATGTGCGGGTCGGTTCCACCAACCGCCGCGCCGATCCCGATCTCGTCGAGGAGCTACGGCGCTACGCGCGCGGCGAGGCCTACGACGAGCAGCCGTTGCCGGAACTGGACGCGGAAGCGGTGGACTTCCGAGCTGCTTCCGAGTCGTTCGCACCGGTCCGGAAGCTGCGCCGGGTTGACCTGGAGACGCTGCGGCTGCTCACGGTCCACCAAGGACGCACCGTCCCGACCGTCGGCGGAGTGCTGCTGTTCGGACACGACAGGGCGCAACTATTTCCTGACGCCTGGATTCAAGCCGGGCGTTTCGCCGGCACCGACAAGAGCCGGCTTCTGGACCAGACCGAGATCCGGTCACACCTGCCCCAGGCGACCGAAGATGCTATCGGCTTCATCCAGAAGCACAGTCTGCACGGAGTGGAGATCGGCGCCGTCCGCCACGCCGACCGGTGGAGCATCCCGCCGGTCGCGGTGCGAGAGGCTGTCATCAACGCGGTCGCCCACGCCGACTACCGCCAGCGCGGCGCGCCGATACGGGTGGCCATCTTCGACGACCGGCTGGAAGTCGAGAGCCCGGGCCTGCTGCCGTTCGGCCTCACCCTCCGCTTCGAGCCCATCGCAGCGGCTTGCCCATGACCGGGTGCACGTTATTTTCGTGTCAGGAACTGGGGCCGCTGCGCTGGGCCGCCGTGGTGGCGGGAAAATCGGGGCTGCGGCCGTCCGGGACGCCGGTGTGACTGTGATGCCACCCGAGCTCGGGAGTCAGGATGGCGCGGGGACCACCGATAGGCGTTGTTGATTGTTGCTTCGAGTACGCGGGTTAGACTTTTTTGAGTCCTGTGGTCCCTCCGGTCGGCCACGCCTGGCGGTGTGTCTGGAGGATTCGGAGGAACCCCGGTGGAACTGCTGCACGACCGGTGCGCCGCGCTGGACATCGGTAAGAAGGACCTCAAGGCGTGCGTGCGCACGCCGAACCCGGGCCGGGGCCGGTCGCGTAGACAGGAGACCCGCACGTTCGCGACGACGACCAATGCCCTGCTGGAACTGCGGGACTGGCTGGTGACCGAGAAGGTCACCCTGGTGGTCATGGAGGCCACGGGCGACTACTGGCGCGGGGCGTTCTACCTGCTGGAGGACTGCCTGCCGGTGATCCTCGTCAACGCCGCCCACGCCAAGGGCCTGCCTGGGCGCAAGACCGACGTGTCCGACGCGGCCTGGCTGTGTCAGCTCGGCGAGTGCGGCCTGCTCAAAGCGTCGTTCGTGCCACCGGAGCCGATCCGCCACCTGCGTGACCTCACCCGCTACCGCACGACGCTGACCGCCGACCGGACCCGGGAGGCCCAGCGGCTGGAGAAGGAGCTCGAGGACGCCGGGATCAAGCTGTCCTCGGTGGCCACCGACATTCTCGGGGTGTCCGGGCGGGCGATGCTCGCCGCGCTGATCAACGGCGAACGCGATCCCGACGCGCTGGCTGGCTTGGCGAAGGCCCGGATGCGATCCAAGATCCCCCAGCTGGTGCAGGCGCTGACCGGCAGCTTCTCCGAGCACCACGCGTTCCTGTGCCGACTGCACCTGGAACGCATCGACCAGCTCACCGAGGCCATCGCCGAGCTGTCGACGCGGATCGGGGAGGAGATGCGCCCTTTTGCCCGCCAACTTGAGCAGCTCGCGACCGTCCCCGGCGTCGGGCGGACCGTCGCCGAGGTCATCATCGCCGAGACCGGCGCCGACATGACCCGCTTCCCCACCGCCGGGCACCTGGCCTCCTGGGCCGGCGTCTGCCCCGGCCACCACGAGTCCGCCGGTAAACGCAAATCCGGGAAGACCCGCCACGGCAACCACTGGCTCGGCGGCGCCCTCGGCACCGCCGCCATGGCCGCCGCCCGCACCCGCGACACCACCTACCTCGGCGCCCGCTACCGCCGGCTCGCCCCACGGCTCGGCAAGAAGAAGGCCCTCGTCGCGATCGAGCACTCCATCCTCACCGCCGTCTGGCACATGCTGCGCAACGACACCGACTACCACGACCTCGGCGGCGACTACTTCGCCCGCCGCGACCCCGAACGCGCCCTACGCCGCCTCACCCACCAGGCCAACACCCTCGGCTACACCGTCCGCTTCGACCCCATCCCCGAGGCCGCGTGAGCCAAGCACCGCCGTCACCTCACGTTATTTTTCGGGTCAGACCCGAGTGCTATGCCAGCTGACCACCTCGCCGCGGCGTCGTCAGAGCGGGTTCCATATGGCGCTCGATGTCCGCACCGCCGTGACCGGTAAGCCGGACACCGGGTGGCGTCAGCGTTCCGTCGGGTCGTCGAGGCGTTCCGCCAGCTGACGGGTGTGTCGGGCGATGCGGTCGATTGAGCGCCTCCGTACCTCCTCGGCCTCGGGCGTACCGACCTTCGTGAGCGCGTCGGAGAACGCGTCCGGGAAGTGCCCGGCCATTTCCCTGGCGGTTGTGCGGTACTGCTCGGCAGGGATACCGAGGAGAGCGGCCGCGCGGTCCCAGTGCCTGCCGAGCACCTGTCCGAACTTCCGCCGGCCGCCAATCCCGACAGCGACCTCGCGCAGGCCCGGGTCGCCGTCGTAGGGCAGGCTGGTGGCCAGGTCGTAGAGCGGGGCGACCTTGATCTCGTTGGGGAGCAGCAGGAGGGACACGTTTTTCGCGTGGCCGTCGGGCGCGCCGGCGATGTAGTTGATGGCGGCGAAGTCGCCGAGGGCGGCCAGGCCGTCGGCGGCGTGGCCGTGTGAGTTCTGCTCGACGATCCGGGCGAGGTCGGTGAGTCCGGGGCCGCCGTGCGCTTCGTACTTCTTCGACGGGAGCCGTCCGCTGGCGGAGCAGAAGTCCTCCTGATGGAGGCGTAGGACGCCGCCGTCGTCGAGGATGACGCGGTCGTAGCGCTCGATGACGATCGCCGGCTCGCCGTCGCCGAAACGGGTGAACTCGGTCTGGGCGACGTCGAGCCCGAGCGCGCTGGCCGCGCGCATCGTGGCGTGCTCGACGAGGGACTGGTGGTGGAGGCGCCCGATACCTGGCTTGATGATGTGGGTTGTCGCCGCCGAGCCGTGCGCCTCGTGCCAGCCGGTGGGCAGGTTCGCGAGCGCGAACTTCGACTGCTGGCCGGGAAGCGACCAGTGCTCGTCGGGCAGGCTCCAGGAGGCCGCGTCCCCGGTGCGCAGGGCGCTGAGCCGCTTCGCGATGTCCTGATCGGTGACGGGCCGCGTTTCCTGGGCACGGGAGAGCATCTCGTCGAGCACGCCGGGCTCGCAGAACTGCACCGCGCCGGGGCAGTCCCAACCCATCTGGGCGAGGAGCGCCAAGGTGTCATCGGGCTCGACGCCCAGCGCGGCCCCCCAACGCTGCCGCGTCCGGGGGTCTTCGGGCAGTACGCCCTCGAGGAAGGCACGGACGCTCTTACCTCGGTAGGTCGTCCCGCTCAGTGGTATCCGTACACCCAGGGGAGTACTGGGTCTGGCCGCGAGGTATGCCGGTTCGTAGGTGAACTCGGGCTCGGCGGCGGCGCCGCGCTGCGCGATCCGGCCGACGACGACGCCGTAGAGGACCACCAGCAGGCTGCGTGCGGCCATCAGCGCTTCGCCCGTGCGGCGAGCGCGGCGAGCACCGCGGCCTCGGCCTCGGTGACCGTACGTTGGGCCAGGTCCAGGCTCAGGCCCAGGGCGCTGAGCAGCCGGAAGAGGGGTTCGATGCTCGCCGTCGGGTGGCCGGTCTCGAAGCGGGTCAGCCAGGCGCGGGAGACCCCTGCCTGGGCGGCGAGGTCCTCCTGGGACAGGCCCCGCTTCTTGCGGGCCTCGCGTACCTCCGCGCCGAGCTGACGGGCATTGGTGATGTTGGCCATGGCGGCATCCTGTCCACGCTCGTAGGCGTCCCGATTTGCCTTCGTTCGTAGACAGTACTGGTTGCCTACGTTCGTAGGCAACCAGTACTGTCTACGAACGTGGACGGTTCACGCTGACCGGCGATGCGCATCAATGCCGGACCTTGACCGTGAACAACGCCTGATCGCCGATCGCGGTGATCCGCTCCTGCTGTCCTTCGCCGGCGGCGAGGCGCTCGGTCACGAGCGGGCCCTGTCAAGAGCCCGCCGCGGCGGGTCGTGTGGGCGCAGCACGCCGCCGACCAAGACCGATCTCGGCGCCAGCACCCTGGTGCCACAGCTGGCCGAGCGATGCGGCCTGATCACTCAGTGGTTCGATGCGGTCCCGGTTCGCGCAATGCCCGCAGGGCACCCGCATGACTCGGAAGGATCCTTCTCGCGAACCCACAGGTCATGGCGATGAGGAGTCATCATCCCACCAACCCATCGGACTACCAGGTGGACCCTGTGTACCAGCATCCGAACCGTTCGATCTTGATCGTCGGCCCTGAAATCACCATCCGGCCGGTCGCCACACGCGCCCTGAACAGGGGCGATGCTCGGTGACCGCGCCGACCGGAACATCGTCTACCCAGTAGAACAAGCGTTCCGAACACCTGGCGGTTCCGGGCACTTCCGGGCCGCCTGGTGACCGTAATCGTTGGGCATCGTGGTCGCGTCGACCTTCCTATTCCGCCTCGGAATGTGCTTGTGCTCAGGCCGCGGTCGCGCCGCCGAGGGGCTGACGGTCAGTACTGTACGTCCGCGCCCAGGGCGATGTGCCCGTGGTCAGTGCGGCTGGTCGAGTTGGCTGGCGACGAGCGGGAACTCTGCCTTCAGGAGCACCATCAGTTGCTCCTGGAGCTCGCGCAGCGCGGTCGTGGCGATTCGCCACACAATCGACCAGTCGACCTCGAAGTACGCGTGAACGGCGATGTTGCGGAAGCCTGTGACGGACCGCCACGGCACGTCCGGCCAGCGCGCGCGGATCTCGGGCGAGACTCGCCCGGCCGCCTCGCCGATCACCAGGAGCTTTTGCAGAACGGCGCTCTGGATCAGGTCGCTCGCCAGGAACGCGGTCTCGTCGACGTCCCGGACGAACGCCGTCGCGGCGACTGCCGCTTCGATCATATCGACGAGGTACAGCTCATCACGCCGCATAGAGGACCCTAGCCTCCGCGAGCACCCGGTCGCGGATGACCCATTTCAGCCGAGACTTGGGAACCAGGTCGACGTGACGACCGAGGATCTTTTCGAGATCATCTCGGAGATCGACGATCTCAAAACCAAGCTTCGAGTCGGGCGCCAGCACGTACAGCAGGTCGACGTCCGAGGAGTCGGTGTCGTCGCCGCGAGCCACCGAGCCGAAGACGGACAACTCGGCGACGCCGTAGCGCCGGCACACCTCGGCGATCCGGCTGTCACGAAGGTCGACGGTCACATGGCCATTATCGCCTCCAGACAGCCACGACCGCACGGCTCGGGCACCGCCTCACGCGCGACGCCTGCCGGCGTCCTGCGTGCCGCGCGGACCACCACCCAGCCGCGACCCGAAGCGTCGCGAAGCAGCCCGACGCACGAGGTGCATCTGGTCATGCGTCCCAGTCGTCGGCGCCGCCGAGTTGCTCGATCCACCCCGCGGACAGCTTGCCGCGAAGATTCACGCCCGGAGCCCAAGCATGGGGGCATAGTCGCGGCGCCGGCTCGGTCGGGTGAGGATCTCGACGCTGTCGAGGGCCTGGTCGATCGCGCCGGGCAGATGCCCGAGCGGGCCGTCGGGTCGGTGTCCGAGCCGGGTGAGGAGGGCTCGCAGCCGCGGATCCATGATCGCATCGGTCAGCGCGCGGGTGAGGCGTTCAGCCCCGAGCACCTGGATGTCTCGGGAATGAAAGCGGCGCGGCGCGGGGTCGACAGGCTCGGCCAGACCAAGCCGGTTCGTGGCGGCGGCGAAATGACTGGCCGCGGCGCACAGCGCTGCTTCGCGTTCCCGCCACTGCGCCGCGCTGAGCGCGTTGCGGAGGTGCCGACCGACCTGGTCCGCGAGGGTCAACTGCCCGAACGCGGTCATGAGCCATTTGCTGTAGGGGGCCCAGCGGCGTTCGAGGAGGAATCCGATCCGGACGAGGTCGCGGGCAACCCGGGCTGCAAGTATGCGCGAGCCGAGGTCGTCGCCGCGGCAGCCGGTCCGACCGACGAACGGTTCTTCCTGGCTGACACGCAGCCAGCCGGCTGCCAGGACGTACCGCCAGACATCGTCTGGGTACCAGGCCAGCGCCCGGCGCCGCGCGGTGAGCAGATCGAAGGGGTCGTGCAGGACCACGCCGCCCGTGAGACTGGCCAGGATCTGGGTCGGGGCCAGCAACCAGTCCGCCAGATCCATCCCGCAGGCGGGGTCGACGCCGAGCCGGTCGACGAAGAACGCCTCCGCAGTGGTCACCTCCACCTGGTGGTGTGGCCGGCCGCCGTGTCGATCGCTATCGGGGTAGACGACCGGGAAATCGTCGAACCGCGCTGGCAGCCGCTCCAGAGCGACGTCAATCGGCGTGGTGTCGAGACCTGGCGGTAGGAACAGCTGCACGCGGGGGCCGAAATCGTGGTCCGTGGAGACCTCGTCGTCGAAGCCGAGGACCTCGGACCCCTCACCGAGCAACGCGGCAGCGTGGGGCACGTCCGCGACCAGCGGCCGAACCGCCCGCTCGTAGAACCGTCGAGAAAGATCGCGACCGGGCACGGCTCCGCGATCCTCCTCAAGGCATCCTGTCACGCACCAGGCGTCTCATCGTCCCCGCTGCCGCCACGTCTGCGCACCCGGTTTTTCGCCAGCCGTCGGGCCGTCTGAGCCAGTGGCGGTCTCCAGATTCCGCCGCACGAGCAGGCCCCGATCCCCAGTACGTCGTCGAGCAGCCGCCGCACACGCCCGATCTCCTCGACGGTGCAGTCGATCAGAACCGTGACCTCCACGTCACGCTTACCCGGGATCCGCCCTCACGAGGAACCCCACCACGCCAGCACCGACGGCACTGCCGCAGAAGACGTCCACGCCGTCACCGTCCGCGGCCACGGTGCCCCCCAGGTAGCCGTAGTCGACGGGGTACACGGCCTCCGGCACCCGCGGGTGCCTGCTGCCGGCCGGGCGGTCCCCACCAGCCGCGAGGTAGCC
This sequence comes from Protofrankia sp. Cas3, assembly GCF_963555955.1. Classification (NCBI taxonomy): domain Bacteria; kingdom Bacillati; phylum Actinomycetota; class Actinomycetes; order Frankiales; family Frankiaceae; genus Protofrankia; species Protofrankia sp. Cas3. Next base: position 9,223 of record NZ_CAUVXP010000109.1, on the reverse strand, counting down.
GCCAGCTCGTCGAGGTTGCCGAACAGCCGTGCACGGGACGTGTCAACCATGATCTCCGCCGAATCGGGGACGTCCACCAAGGAGACCACGGAAATGAAGTGGTCCAGGGCGATGGGCATCGTCCTGCCGCCTCCGCTCCCTTCGTCCCTGCCCAGGCGCCCGGCAAACAGGTTGCCCTGCACGTTATTGGTGCTGGCCCAGCGGCTTACTGTGGCTACCGCGGGTGTCCTCCGAAGTCGCCACCGCTCAGTACCTCGGCGGACGGTTCGCATGGTCGCAACATGGTCGTCCAGCCGGGGCTCGAACCAGCTGTCGACGCCCTGACCAGCACCGTTCCATGGGGCTGGATCTCAAGCGATAGATCGCGAACCGCATTCGCCCAGGTCAACGGCATGATCAGAGAAAGGGTGAACCCTGTGTACCAGCATCCGAACCGATTGATCTTGGTAGTTGGCCCTGAAATCACTGTCCGGCCGGTCGCTACTCGGGCCCTGGCCAGGGACGATGCCCGGTGACCGCGCCTACCGAAACATCATCGACCGAACCGATCAGGCATTCCGCAGGCCTGGCAGTTCCGGACGCTTCGACCCGTCTCGTGACGGTGATCGTCGGCGTCGTGGTCGGGCTGAGGTTCTGCTTCGGTTGCCCCGGGGGCCTCTACGTATTTCTTCGTATCGCCGAGGGGCCCAGGTCGCGACATTCTCGTCGTGGGATGGACCGGTGGGCATCTGACCGCGCCCCTTCGGCCAGGGAATGGTCGTGGCGCGGCTCTGGATGCGGCCGGAACGCGAGCATCCGAGCAGTGAACAGTGCCGCGACGGAATGGTTGGGTCTATGTGGTGTCCTTGCTCGCCTCGTATGAGCGCCTGCTGCCCGGCCGCATCGGGATCGGCGCCAATTCCAGCGAGGCCCGTCGACCACGGCGGACCGACTCCGCCGGGATCGACCTCGGCGGTGGTTGGCGGCGTGACGCCCGGGAGCGCGGCGCCGGTCGACGCCGAGTGGTGGTGCGCCCCGACGGCGCCGGAGCAGCCCGCCGCGGGTGGGACGGTTGTCATCAGCGACGTCCATCTCGGCAATGGCGCGCGGACCTGCTGGTACCAGCCCAAGGTCCACGATAGGTACCTGTCCGCGCTCCTCGACTACGTCATCGCGCATGCCGGCGGGCACGTCTCGCGGCTGGTGATCCTCGGTGACCTCTTCGACTTCTGGACCTACCCGCCCGACCGGCGGCCACCGACGCTAGAAGAGATCATCGCCGCGAATCGCGCGATCCTCGGGCCGGGCGGGAAACTCGGGCAGGCCGTCGCCAAGCTCCGTGGGAACGCGCTGTACATCCGCGGGAACCACGACATCGCGATCACGCAGGAAGATCTTGCCCTGGCGGCCGGCGACCCACGGCTGCGGCTCGCCGAGGACATCGTGGTCGATGGCAGCGGAATCCTGCTGACGCACGGCCATCACTTCACCATGTTCAACGCGCCCGATCCACGCTATCCCGGCGAGGTCCCCGTCGGTCACTTCGTGGCCCGCGCGATCGCGCACCTTCTTGAGACCACGCTGGAGCCTGGGAAGACCGCGGCGGATCTCTCGGATCAGGGGTCGCCGTACGGCTTCAGCCTCTCAAGCTTCGCGGCGTCCCTGTATCCGCGACTGGCTGACGCGTCCGTGACGGACCTTGTACTCGACTACTTCGCGCAACGCTGCGGGCTCGGCGCCGACGCGCCCATCATCATGGCGAACGGCTCCACGACCACGATCAACGAAGCCAAGCGGAAGTATGACGGCCTCTGGGACGAGTGGGTCGAGCGGTCGGGCGGCGGCGAGGTGGGAACGGTGGTTGCCACGAAGGCGGCGTACGCGGACTACGACGGCACCTACATGGCGTGGTTCGCTCAGAAGTACGGGTGGCAGCGCGGCGCGATCGGGGCGGTGACCGGCCACACCCATGTGCCGCGTGAGGGCATCCTGAACTCGGCGTTCCGATATGTGAACAGTGGTTTCGAGTGCCCCTCGGAGCCCGACACCGAGAATGGCAGACCAACCGGTGGCTTTACCTTCGGCATGATCGGCGCCGATGGCGGGCTCTCGGTCTGGTGCGTCGTCAAGCGCGGCGACGCCTACTGCGTCGGCCCCTTTAGCCCGAAAACTCCCGATCGGCTGGTCCCGTCGGCGCTCAGCGACTACTCCTGCTACGTGAGCATCACGAACGCCGCCGAGGCGGCGCTCGAACGGGTCGAGGGAAGGGCCGACCACGGCTACTACGTCGTGGAGCCGCCGGCGACCATCGCCCCCGGGCAGACCGCCCGCTTCTGGCTACAGGACTTCCTCGGTCCCAACGGCGCGGAGGGCGGCGCCGTCTACACCTCCGCCGCCGACGGCGCCCGATTCGATTTCGCGTACGGCTGCCCGACGATCCTCAGCCCGAACTATGCGCGAGGTGGCACGTCGTTCGTCGCAAACTCTGGTAGCCCCCCGGACGCGACGACGCCGAAGAACAGTGTCCCGGCGCCCTGGCATCCGCTGTACGTCGACTTCCAGGTGGGTGGTGACCCCGGCGTCCCGGAATGGACCCCGCGCAGCCTGCTCGCCCAGGCCGTGGTGGCCGCCGGATTCTGGTACGACCCGAGACAGGACATCATCTTCTCCCGCATGGACCCACTGCAGCGGCAGTTCGGGTATGCGTACGGCTATGACGCCGCGGCGCTCGCGATGAACTCCGTCATCGACTGTGAGCCGATCTTCTTCGACTACGCGGGCAAGACCTGGATGATCGAGCTCTGGAAAGGGCAGTACGGGCTGGAGACCGGCTGCGAGATCGGCGTCTACAACCGGCCGATCGGCTCCTCGTCGCCGCTGTACAGCCTGCTCGACGCGACCGTCGGCAAGCGCCCGAACGACCCCACGCCGCGACACAACCAGTTCTTCGACTGCGCCCGCGACAGCGAGCTGCTCCGCATGTCCTCCACGCTCTATCGCAACGGCACCGCGCTGTTCAGCCGCGGCCCGGAGCGGCACTGGTGGCTTACCGGCTTCAAGTGGGGAGTCCTTTCCGACCCGGCCGAGCTCGCCATGGACGTGTTCATCGAGTGCTTCGACGCGACGATGACGTCGGCCTTGACCGCGGCGCTCGCCCGCATGGGCTACCAGAACGTCACGACGAACGACAACGAGGTCAGCTTCAGATTCGATGCCCCGAAGACCCCGCAGCCCCGTGACCTGGTGCCAGCGGCCGTGTCCGTGGTGCGTTCGGAGAACCAGGCCATCGTCACGGCCTACCAGAGCCTCGGGCTGACCAGCAACGACCCGAACGCGGTCGGCGACCAGGCAGCGGCCGTCATCGGGCGCGCCTTCGCGATCTACGCGGAGGAGTTCTTCGTCGGCGTGGTCGCGAACCTCGCCAATCTCGTCGGGATAGCCGTCCAGGATCTGATCAGTACCTTGACGAACGACCTCAGCCTCGCCGTCGACGAGGTCTCCCAGTTCGTTACCGACGCGGGCTACACCTTCACGTCGTGGGTGAACGGGATCGGCAGCGTCATCACCGCGGCGCTCGACTTCTCATGTGTCGTGGAGATCAGTAATCGCGGCGGCCCCTACGAGCTCGTCCGTGACGACTTCGGTAGCTATGTCGGTTCCTGGGCGCTCGAGCCACCGAAGCTGATCGGCGCCGGCGGTATCGGGCGTTGCTGGCTGAAGGATCCCAAGCCGAGCGCGAGCGGCTCCTCCGGCTGGGTGCGGTACGCCTACGTGGACACCGGCGGGACACGACGGACCGTCACGTTCACCGTCAGCGACCCTACCGGCCCCTTCGACCCGAACACCGCGAGCCGATCGTCCGGGGAGTTCAACTTCTACACCAAGTCGGGGAGCGTCGACGCGCCCTGGAAAGGCCCCAACGCGGTAGCTACCAGTGGCCATCCTTTCTTCGTAGTGTTCGTCTGGGGAGCCGGGCCGCCTCCCCATGATGTCTGACCCGTCGGCGTCGGTCGCGCCGGCCGACCCGTGGCTATTCTTGAGGGACTACCGGCGCGAGTTTGAGGCGCTGGGCCGCGAGCACGGCATTCACCCGGTCGTGGACGCCCAGCTTGCGATAGATGTTCTCCTGGTGCTTGAGGACGGTGCGGACAGAGATTCCGAGCCGGCTGGCGATGCGTGCCGGGCTCAGCCCGTCGACGAGCAGCGCGAGCACGACCGACTCGCGGACCGTCAGTCCCGCCTCGGCAGCGCTCGGCCGGGGGTCGGCCGTCGGCAGAACGGTGAGCGCGAGGTCGCGCCGCAGTCGGTCGACCTCGCGGACGTGCCGCTCGATCGCAATGAGCAGCGGTTGCAGGCGGCTCAGATAGCTTCGCTCGCGCTCGTTGAACTCCCGGCCGGTGCGCACGGCACCCAGGTAGTGCAGCTCGTTGCCGGGGCGCCGCAGGGGGACCAGCACCTGCGCGAACGCGCCCTCGAAGCGCTCCCGCGAGACCGCGTGCTCGGCCGACGTCCGCCACTCGTCGTCGGCGACGTCGTCGAGGGTCCGGGGCGTGAGATCCGACGTGGTCGCGAACGTGCGAACCAGCGGATGAATGGCCACCTCGGGCGGCGTCCATGGAATCGTTCCGGTCCAGACCCCTTCGTTCAGCAATTGCGATCGGGTGACGCCGACCGGCCAGCGGACCTCAAAGCGGCCAGCGAGCCGGGTGCCCAGCGTGCGTGCTAATTCTTCGCAGGCTGTGGGCCACAGGGCTTGCGGATTGTCCAATGCCGAGACGGTCAGGTCCAGCAGCCGGCCGAGGCTGGCTCGCGACGATACCCCCACGGCAACGAGTGTGACAGCGGCGTATGATCTTTTCTACGGCTTTCCGCGTACCCATGGGGAGTGCGCTTGACCAGAAACAGCAGCCAGCCCGGTGACGCTGCGCGTTCCGTCCCGCCGTCATGTGATCACGGCTCCCGCGCGGCCTGGCTATGTGCTGGCCAGGTACAGGGGAGACCACATGCGTGAGCATGAACCGGTCCGGGGGCGCGCGGTCAGGGCCGGGAATCCTGCCTCCGCCGGCCTGGGGGGTCTCCTAGCCCGGGACGCTGAGCAGTCGATGGCGGCGTCACCGCCAGCGGCGCCCGACGTGTCCCTGCCCAAGGGCGGCGGGGCTGTGCGCGGCATCGGCGAGAAGTTCGCGGCCAACCCGGCGACGGGGACAGGCTCGCTGACCATCCCCCTGCCGACGACCCAGGGACGGTCCGGTTTCGGGCCGTCCCTGGCGCTGGCCTACGACTCCGGGGGCGGGCACGGACCGTTCGGCCTGGGCTGGAGCATCGGCCTGCCGGCGGTGACCCGCAAGACCGACAAGGGCCTGCCGACCTACGACGACGCGACCGAGTCCGACGTGTTCATCCTATCGGGCGCGGAGGACCTCGTCCCCGTGCTCGGCGCCGACGGGCAACCGCGCCGCCACCCGCGCACCGTCGGCGGGACGACCTACGAAGTCACGCGCTATCGGCCACGCGTCGAAGGGCTGTACGCCCGGATCGAACGATGGACCCAGGCCGCAACCGGCCGGACCCACTGGCGCTCGATCAGCCGGGACAACATCACCACCGTCTACGGGTGGGACGGCGAGTCCCAGATCGCCGACCGTCCCGACCGGCCCGACGAACCAGACCCCGAGCGGCGGGTGTTCAGCTGGCTGATCAGCGAGTCCTACGACGCGCTCGGGAACGCGATCGTCTACCGCTACACAGCGGAGAACGACGCGGGAGTCGACCTGGCCGCGGGGCACGAGCTGCACCGGCCGCCGGCCGCGCGCACCGCCAACCGCCACCTGTCGTCCGTCCGCTACGGAAACAAGGTCAGCCGGCTGGCCGACCCGGCGCCCCCCCGGGACGCCGACGACGGCTGGCATTTCGAGCTGGTCTTCGACTACGGCGAACACACGCCGCCGCCGGAGCCCGGGCCGGAGCCCGAGCCCGGCCAGGTGTGGCCGACCCCGGCCGCAACGCCCGGTCGGACTTGGCCCTGCCGCAACGACCCGTCGTCCAGTTACCGGGCCGGGTTCGAGGTCCGCGGCTACCGGCTGTGCCAGCGGATCCTGATGTTCCATCATTGTCCCGCCGAGCCGGACGTCGGCGCCGACTGCCTGGTGCGGTCGCTGACGCTGGCCTACCGCGACGACCGGGGCGACGGCACCGACGGCCATCGCGGCGGCCCAGCCGGCGCCTTCCTGGAGTCGGTGACGCTGACCGGCTATCGCCGTACCGGCGGCGCGCCCGGCCCGACCAGCTACGCGTCGATGTCCCTGCCGCCGCTGGAGCTCACCTACAGCGTGGCGACGCCCGGATCGACCGTGGCCGAGCTGGACCCGGCCAGCCTGGAGAACCTCCCGACCGGAATCGACCTCGACCCGTACCAGTGGGCGGACCTCGACGGCGAGTCGATCTCCGGGGTGCTCAGCGAGCAGGCCGGCGCCTGGTTCTACAAGCCCAACCTCGGCGACGGCCGGTTCGGACCGATCCGGACGCTCACCACCAGCCCGTCGTCGTCTCTGGCCCAGGGCCAGGCGCGGCTGCTCGACCTGGCCGGCGACGGCCAGCTCGACCTCGTCGCGTTCACCGGTCCGCTGCCCGGCTTCTTCGAACGCGCCAACCCGCTCACCGACCCGGAGGCCCCCCCGGCCGGGGCGGGCGACGGATGGCGGCCGTTTCGGCCGTTCCGCTCGCTGCCGGCGCTGAACTGGGCCAACCCCGACCTGCGCTTCATCGATCTCAACGGCGACGGGCACGCGGACGTGCTCGTCGTAGGCGACGACGACTGGACCTGGTATCCGTCGCTCGGCGCGGACGGCTTCGGCCCGGGCCGGCGGCTGCCGGTCGCCCGGGACGAGGACGCCGGCCCCCGCCTCGTCCACTCCGACCGGCACACGGCGATCATGCAGGCTGACATGTCCGGGGACGGCCTGGCCGACCTGGTCCGGATCCGCAACGGCGAGGTCCGCTACTGGCCCAGCCTCGGCCACGGGCGCTTCGGCACGCCGGTGGTGATGGACGACTCGCCCTGGTTCGACCGCCCGGAGCTGTTCGACCCGGCCCGGCTGCGGCTGGCGGACGTGGACGGCACCGGCCCGGCTGACCTGGTCTACCTGGGCGGCGACGCCGTCACGCTCTACCTCAACCAGATGGGCAACGGCTGGGCGCCGCCACGACCGCTATCCGCGTTCCCGCCGGTCGACGACGTCGCGTCGGTGTCGGTTGTCGACCTGCTCGGCCACGGAACGAGCTGCCTCGTCTGGTCCTCACCGCTGCCGGGGGCCGCGGGCCGGCAGGTCCGCTACGTCGACCTGATGAGCGAGAAGCCGAACCTGCTCGTTCGCGTCGTGAACAACCTCGGCGCCGAGACGTCGGTCAGCTACGCGCCGTCGACCCGGTTCTACCTGGCGGACCGGGCGGCCGGCGCCCCGTGGGTGACCCGGCTGCCGTTCCCCGTCCACGTCGTCGAGAAGCTGGAGACCCTCGACCGGGTCAGCCGGAACCGGTATGTCACCCGATACAGCTACCATCACGGCTACTTCGACGGCGTCGAACGCGAGTTCCGCGGCTTCGGCCGCGTCGAGCAGATCGACACCGACCAGATCGGGGCGCTGGGCGACGGAGCGGCGCCGGCCGCCGCGAACGAGGATGCCGGCCGGCTGCCGCCGGTGCGGACGGTCAGCTGGTTCCACACCGGCGCCGCCGCCGGCGGCGGGCGGATCTCCGCCCTGTTCGCCCACGAGTATTTCGGAGCCCGGGAGTCGCCCGCGCGGGCCGACGGCGGGCCGGCGGCGTGGCTGCTCAACGACACCCCGCCGCCCGAGCGGCGGGTGGGACCGGGGGCCGGCCGGCTGGTGCCCGGGTCCGGCGCGTCAGCGCCGCCGGAGACCTGTCGGGAGGCGTGCCGAGCGTTGAAAGGGCGGTCGCTGCGCCAGGAGGTGTACGCCCTCGACGGCTCCGACCGGGAGGGACGGCCGTATGCGGTCACCGAGCACAACTACACGGTCGAGGTGCTGGCCGACCCCGACCGGGCGACCGGCCGGTTCGGTGTCTTCGCTGTTCACCCGCGGGAGACGTTGACCGTCACCTGCGAGCGCGACCCGGACAACGCGCGTCTGGCCCACGAGGTCGTGCTGGACGTCGATCCGTACGGCACCGTCACCCACGCGGTGTCTCTCGCCTACGGCCGGGCGGCGTCGGACCCCGCGCTGCCCGCCCGGACCCAGGCCACGCAGGCCCGGGCGCTGGTGGCCGAGACCCGAACGTCCCTCACCGCTGCCGTCAGCACCGAGAACGACGACGGTCCCGGCGGCGCGGCCACCGAGCCGGACGCGTACCGCGTTCCGGTGTCCTACGACGTCGTGACCTCCCAGGTGTCCGGCCCGGGCTTCGACGACGCGACGGCGCGCCTCGCCCGGACCTGGCTGACGGACGCGCTGGCGGGCGCGCCTGCCGACGACGGCGGTGGCGTGCCCCCGGCCGGCGTTACGCGGACGCTGGTCGGCCGGTCGCTGACCCGGTTCGCCGCCGACCGGCTCGACGGGCCGCTGCCCTGGGGGACCAACCAGGCCCGCGGCCTGACCCACGAGAGCTACCGGCTCGCGTTGAGCGCCGACAACGTGACCGGCGGTCTCGGCGGACGGGCGGACGCGGCGATGCTGCGCGGCGCCGGGTACGTCCAGCTCGCCGACGCCCCGGCGAGTCCGGTACCGCCAGAGGCGATGCCCGACGCCTGGTGGGCACCGTCGGGAACCGTGCGCTACACGCCCGCAGCCATCGGCGACGCCCCGGGCGCCGTGCTTGCCTACGCCCGAGCGCGTTTCTTCCGGCCGCGCCGGTTCGTCGACCCGTTTGCCGCCGCCGCGGCCGCCGTCGGCGGGCCCGGCGCGCTCTACTCGACCGAGGTCGGCTACGACGACTACGACCTGGTCCCGGTTTCGGTCGTCGACCCGGTCGGCAACGTCGTCACCGCCGGCCCGCGCGACGTGGCCGGCGCGATCGTGGGCCGGCCGCGCGTCGACTACCGGATGCTGACCCCGACCCTGCTCACCGATCCGAATGGCAACCAGACGGCTGTCGCGCTCGACGCGCTCGGCCGGGTCGCCGCCACCGCCGTGCGCGGCCAGGACGGCGGCCCCGACGCCACCGGCGACGATCTCGGCGCGATCGCGGCGGCACCGGAGCTGGCCGCGGCGACGGTCGAGGCGTTCTGGGC
>NZ_CAUVXP010000108.1:0-20912 GCF_963555955.1 Protofrankia sp. Cas3 | reverse complement strand
AGATCACCCGATAGTCGCCGACCCGGATACGCCAGTAACCCGGATGGCCGACGACCGCCTTGCAGCCCACAGGCCGCGGCGTGTGCTCCAACGCGAGAATGACCTTGGCCAGCCGGTTCTGAACATCACGGGAAAGCTTCCGGAAGGCACGCTGGGCATGCGGGTCGATCTCGACCTTGTACGACTCAGCGCCCGCCACAGCGCCTTATCCTGCCGTTTGCGTACGACAGCCTTCATACCTGGTCGTCGTCGAGGTTGTCCGGATCGATCCCGAGCTCGGTCAGGAACGCCCGGAAGGGTACCGGGTCGCCGCCTTCGGCAAGCGCAGCATCAAGACACTGACGGTCGTATTCGTCCTCTTCATCCGTCGTCTCGTACACTCTGTCGATCATCGGCTCGGACACACGCTCACCTCCTTACAGCACCATGCGCCTTGAGACGCGGGTCCAGCACACCGTGATCCTAGATCGCAGTATCTCAGATCGCACAATCAAGGACCAGCGTGCCGACCCGCGACGATGGCGGGGCCGAGCCCGCGGCGGGTGTAAAAATCGCCGACGGCGGCGGGCGCGGTGGCGCGGGCCTCGGGGACGGCGACCGGGCGGGGGCTCGGCTCTCACTTGTCGGCTGGGCCTGCCGGTAGATCGGCGTGCCAGTGCCACGTCCGTGAGCGGAACGTCGGACCGTTGCTGATGGGTGCTCGCTCGCGGTGGAGAATCAGTCCGGGAGGTCACGGATGCGCAGCGTGGCGGTTGTCACAGGCGGTAGCCGTGGGATAGGCGCGGCCACGGCGATCCTGCTGGCCCGCCAGGGCTGGGACGTCTGCATCGGCTTCCGTGCAGCCGCCGAGTCGGCCGGCCGCGTCGTGGCGGAATGCGAGGCTGCCGGCGTGGCCGCGGTCGCCGTTCCCACCGATGCCACCTCGCCGGACGCCGTCGCCGCACTGTTCACGGCCGCGGACACCATGGGGCCGGTGGCGGCGCTGGTCAACAACGCGGGCATCGTCGCCGGGCCGGCACGGGTCGAGGAGATGACCCACGACCGGCTCGTAGCCATGTTCGCCGTCAACGTCGTCGGCGCCTTCCTGTGCGCCGGACATGCAATCCGGCGCATGTCGACGCGGCACGGCGGAACAGGTGGCGTCATCGTCAACGTCTCCTCGGCGGCCGCCCGCCTCGGCAGCCCCGGCGAGTACATCGACTACGCCGCCTCCAAGGGCGCCATCGACACCATGACGATCGGCCTGGCCAAGGAGGTCGCGGCCGACGGCATCCGGGTCAACGCCGTCCGCCCCGGCCTCATCCGTACTGACATCCATGCCAGTGGCGGGCAACCCGGCCGCATCGAGCGCCTCGCGACCGGCATCCCGATGGGTCGCGGCGGTGAGCCCGACGAGGTCGCACATGCGATCACCTGGCTGTGCTCACCCGAGGCGTCCTACGTCACCGGAGCGATCCTCGACGTCACCGGCGGCCGCTGATTCAACCCGATCCTTCGCCACTGACGGCTACCTGGCACTTGGTAGCCGCCTACCTGTCTCACCCGGACCCGCGGACGAGCGGCCAACCGCGACTGATCCACGAAGGGGCGCCGCTAGCAGGAACATCCGCCCCCGCACCCGCAGGTGCCGCCGCCGTGGCTGCTCGCGGCACGGACGGCGGTGCGGCGTCGCTGGTGTCGCCCCCAGAACACGACCGCGAGCACGACAAGGCCGACAGAGACGGCGAGGAGGGTCTGGTTCAGCGCCGCGGCGGCGCCGGCGGTGAGCGTTCCCGCGCCGACCAGCAGCGGGAGCGCGCAGCACGCCGCGCAGGCGGCCACGGCCAGCGCACCGGACAGCGCGACCCGCCGGGGAGAGCGCGGTTCCTCGACGTCGAACGTGCCGTCGAACTCGCCGCTGGCGAGGACGTGCACAGGCGCGGCCGGTGCCGGGCCGGGACCGCGACGATCTCCGGTGGGCAGAGTGGGCAGGGCGTTCATGATCGCCTCCTGGTGGCAGTACGGCGGGACGGGATGGCGTCGACATCGAGGTTGACGTCGCCCGGAGGGATCGGGGCGATCGCGACGAAGGGCAACGGGCACTCCGGGCAGGTGCAGTGGGTGAGGCTGTCGCAGCCGGCCTCGATCACCCCGGCGAGTGCGGTCCGGATGGTCTCGAGATGTTCGATCCTGGTGTTGATCTCGTCGAGTTTCACGACCGCACGTTCCCGTAACGCGCCGGTGGGGTGGCAGCGCCGGCCGCTGTCGAGCAGTTCGGCGACCTCGTCGAGGGTGAACCCGAGCCGCTGCGCGGCCTTGATGACGCGCAGCAGGATCACCGCCTCGGCCGGGTAGAGCCGGTGCCCGCCCGGGGTGCGCACCGGTTCGGCCAGCAGTCCCCGCCGCTCGTAATAGCGCAGCGTCTGGGTCTTCACCCCGGCCGCGGTGGCGAGCTCGCTGGTGCGCAGACCGCCCAGGCTCACCGGCAGGTCCCGGTGCACGGTCGGGGCAGTGCGGGTGAGACGGTCAACGTCAACACGAGCGACGTGGGATGGTGCACCCGGCGGGTCCGCATCCGCTCACGGCTCTCTCCTATGGTCCGGACGCCCTCCCGCGAGCGCCTCGAACTGACGGTAAGCCTGTACTCGGGTACCGGATGCAACCCCGAAGCGCCAACCATCCACAAGATCGGCGCGTGTTTGTCGTCAGGTACGCATATCGGCCCGAAAAGCGTACCCAAGAACAAACACACGCCGATCATGGCCCGTGCAGGTCGTCAACGCAGCTTACGATCAGCCGCGATGAGGGCGGCCAGCGCCGCCCCAGAGCATTCCACCAGACGCACCAGACGCACCAGACCGAGATCGCGCGACTGTGCCGCACGGACGGCTACGTCGGTGACGAGCACATGGACGGTGGCTGACAACTCGTTGTGGGCTCGGCTTTTCGGAATTGGCCTGGGCCTCCCGTTCGGTATACCGAAGGGGAACGGCGCCGTCCGTCCGTCCGTCCGCTCGTCGGCCACCAACGTGTCGCCTTCGCCGTCGCTCATGGCCCTTGACTGTAGGCCGCGCGCGCCAACGCGACATCCAGCGACATCCCGGTCCCCACCATTGCGGCGACGTCCGTGAAGAAGAAAAGCGGTGTGACCTGGTAATCGTGCCAGCCGTTCTCGATGGCGAACAGCTCCGCCGACTCGGCCGAACCAAACGTGATCGTTGTGTCACGGACCCGCCGATTCTCCCCCGAATCAAAGCGGACGACTCCGTAGAGGACGGGCAGCTGCCCGACCCCGGTCTCCTCAGCACCAGTCTCCTCAGCACCGGTCTTCGCCCTACCGCCGCCCCTGTTTGCGCTGGCTGCCGCCACCGGCCCCACCGCCCCCTCCCGCTCCGACGTCCCACCCCATCTCGCCAAACGGCAAGATTCACTACGTAAGGGTCTCCTGATCATGTGATGGTCGCGTTACCCGCAGGTGACCACCATGTACGGATCAGTAGGCCGGGTAGGCGTATCCGGACGTACCGTCCGAGTCATCGGGCACTCTTCTACTCACCCACTCACACCGGCATAGGCCCAGCCGGTCCAGCGGCGGACCTCCACCAGCATGACCGGCCCCGCCGGTCGACGTTCCCGGTACTGGCCGTACTTCGCCACCAGCCGGTCAATCGCGTCACGCCATGCGGATCCGTCCTCGACGATGCGAGCGACGCCGTCGGCACGCGCCCACCACAACTGGTTCCAGTCGTCGGCGTAATGATCGACAATCAGGCTGACTCTCGGATTGACCGCGATGTTGGCCAGACGCCGCAGAGCCGTCGAGCGCTTGGGCTTGTGGTCCACGACCATAACGATCATGTCATCGTGGAGTGCGAAGGTCACCGGTACCAGGTGCGGCTGCCCGCCCGCGTCCACCGTGGCCAGCCGGGCTACCCCGGCGGGGGCAAACCGACCGCGTGCCTCAGCAGCGTCCAGATTCATCCCCCATGCCTACCGCCACGAGCACTACCGCCACGAGCACCTACCGTTACGACAGACCTGCCGTCAGGACAGAACAGCACGCAACGATGCCCCCGCCGGCGGTCCCGACAGCAGGACGAGACAATGGAAGCATGGCTGACGCGGACGTGACGACCCCGCTGTACGGGGTGCGGATCCGGGTGGACAAGACCGGGCCGGGGGTCCATGCCGCGCTCGATCCGGAACGCCGGGCTGAGTTCGAGGCAGAGTTTCGCAACGCATTGGCGCACGCCGACAACCAGTTCGATCTGGATGCCGTCCAGGATGTGGTCGAACGATGGTGGCCGGCGGCGGTACTGTGCGCGAATCCAGCGGACGCCGATGAAGCGCTACACGGTGCGATGGGTGACGTACGCCAGCGAACAGCGTGATGCATTACACGATACGTGATGCATTACACGATAGAGGACCGCTGGTGCACCATCACCGTCCTGCGGGTCCGCTGGCTCGGCTGACACCGCCGCGGGCCTGACAGGCTTTTCGCACGCCGGCACGGGACCAGGACCGCTACCGGAGCCACCGGACGGCAGACGCCGGACTGGCGCTCCCCTTCCCACGCGCCGACGGTGCCTGGCGCGCCAAGGCCGGCGCACCCGTCACTCAAATCAGCAACCACCGAGGGTGATCGAGGACGCGACTGGGGTGTCACGAGTCGGGGACGGATGGGAACGACCCGGACACCTCAGCCGCGTCCTTAACCTACCCTGCCGATAGCAAATAGTCACTGATCGATTACAGGTGGTTCTAGCTTACACGGCGATTGGCCTCCATGTACCCGTTTTGGCGTGGTCTATCGCAATGTATTTTGCCGGAATTCGCCGTCGTCCGCGCAACGCCGGGAGGTCAATCACGGAACGTAACCAAACGCCCAATAGGAGATCTCCAGGTGGAACGCTCCGGACATGTCCGGCCGCTCCCCGGACACGGACGGGAGCCGACCTGGCAGGCGCGGTCAGATACCCAGCCGCGCCCGCAGAACACCCGCGAGCTCTCCGAAGGCCCGCCCCCGGTGACTGATCGAGTCCTTTTCGGCCGGGCTGAGCTCCGCACTCGTCCGGTCCTCGCCGTCAGGCAGGAACAGCGGGTCGTAGCCGAAACCGCCGGTCCCGCGCGGCCCGGTCAGCAGCCGTCCGCGCATCTCGCCGTGCACGACCTGTTCGGTGCCGTCCGGGGTCACCAGGGCCGCCGCGCACACGAACCCCGCGCCGCGCCGCGCCACGGGCACGTCGGCCAACTGGGCAAGCACGAGCGCATTGTTGGCGGCGTCACGCTCGGCCGCGGACACCCCAGACAGCAACCCGGCCCACCGCGCGGACAGTACCCCGGGCATCCCGTTGAGGGCGTCGACCGCAAGCCCTGAATCGTCCGCCACGGCGGGCAGACCGGTGACCCGCACGGCGTCCCGCGCCTTGATCAGCGCGTTCTCGGCGAAGGTGGCCCCGGTCTCCGGCACATCCGGGCCGTCGGGCAGTGCCAGCAACTCGACGCTGAGCCCCGCAGCCGCCAGAATGCGGCGCAGCTCGACGAGCTTGGCGCCGTTGCGGCTCGCCAGCACGACGCGCGTGGACACGACCCCACGCACCGCACGATCGTCATTGGAGGCCATCAGCGATCACCGGGGCGAGGGCCGGGTCGCCGACCGTGGCCCACCTGAGGGCACCGGACGCACCCCGGCAAGGGCCGCCCGCTGAATCTCGGTCAGTCGCGCGCATCCCTGGGCGCCCAGATCAAGCAGCCGGTCGAGCATGACCCGGTCGAACGGCACACCCTCCGCCGTTCCCTGGACCTCGACGAAGCCGCCGTCGCCGGTGCAGACCACGTTCATGTCGGTGTCAGCGCCGGCATCCTCATCGTAGGCGAGGTCCAGCATCGGCTCACCGGCAACCACGCCGACGCTCACCGCCGCCACGCTGCGGATCATCGCATCCGGACGGCCCAACCATGCGCACGCGTCCGACAAAGCCAGGTAGGCGCCGGTGATGGACGCGGTGCGGGTGCCACCGTCGGCCACCAGAACGTCGCAGTCGATCGCGATCGTGTTCTCTCCGAGCAGCTTGAGGTCGATGCTGACGCGCAGGCTGCGGCCGATCAGCCGAGAGATCTCATGGGTGCGGCCACCGATGCGACCCCGCACCGCTTCGCGATCATTGCGGGTATTCGTCGCCCGCGGCAACATCGCGTATTCCGCGGTCACCCAGCCCAGGCCGCTGCCCTTGCGCCAACGCGGTACGCCCTCGGTGACCGAGGCGGCGCACAACACCCGCGTCCGCCCGAACTCGATCAATGCGGAGCCCTCTGGATGGTCCTGCCAACCACGAGTGATCACTACTGGCCGAAGTTCGTCGAATGTCCTGCCGTCGGAACGCTTCACGACGATCGACCCTACCGGCAGGCGGCAAGGGGACCGCACGGCCGTCGCGCGCAGGCATCCTTGCGCTGGCTGACCCGGGCTGTGACCGCCGAGCGGCCACAACCCGCCACCAGTACCCAAAGACTCACGCATCGACCAATATCCACCGGACGGGACCTAGAGCTCGTAGACCGCTCCGGTCTCGGCGAGAGCCAGCGAGCCGTCGAAGGCGCCGGCCGCTTCCTCGTGACTGCGCTGCGTGTCGCCCCACGGCACGAGGTGAGTGAGCACGAGACGCCCGACATCTGCCTTGGCGGCGTGCTCACCGGCCTCACGCCCCGACAGGTGAATGCCCGGCGGGTTGTCCGGGACATCCATGTAGGCCGCTTCGCACAGGAACAGATCAGCTTCCCGGGCCAGCTGTAGCAGCTGGTCACAGGCGCTGGTATCACCCGAGTAGGTCAGGGACCGCCCGTCGGCGGTCAACCGCATGCCGAACGCCTCGACCGGATGCGCCACCCTTTCCAGATCGATCCGGAAGGGACCCACGTTCAGGCGTCCAGGACTGATCGTCTGAAAGTCGTAGATGTCAGCCAGGGAATCATCGGGCCAACGCTCAAACGCCGCGCAGAGACGTTCCTGAGTGTTGATCGGCCCGTAGACCGGAAGCTTCGGGGGCATCCCCTCGGGATGGTACCGCCGGGCGTAGGCACTCACCACAAGATCGAGACAGTGGTCGCCGTGCAGATGCGACAGGAGTACCGCATCGACGTCCCGCAGGTCGCAGTGCCGCTGTAGTTCGCCCATCGACCCATTCCCGGCGTCCACCACCAGGCGAAAGCCGTCGGACTCGATCAGATAGGAGGAACACGCCGACCGGGGTCCCGGATAGGTACCCGAACAACCCAGCACGGTGAGCTTCATCGGGCCACCCCCGCTCCCGCCGGCACGAATCCCGCCACAACGGTCCGTGGCCGTGCACCTATACGGAGCCGGGCCGACTCCGGGCAGTCATCCTGCGCGATCTCTTTCCTGCTGCTCGTCAATGTGACGCCCTCTCCCATAAAAAAGCCGATGACGCCGGTCAACAAAGGATAACGGGTGCGACCTGGGATTATTGTGTCCACATCGACTTCCTGAAATGGCGCCAGATAAGAGCGCCCGGCAATAGAGACGTGGATCAAGGAGCGGGGCCGGGGTGCGTGCATCGCGAGGCGGCGGATGGAGCCACCCTGGTGGTGGGTGGCGACCGACGACAACACAGCGAGGTGCGTGCCCCGGCCCCGCAACGCCGCATCCCTATTGCCGGGCGCTCTACGTCCTGGTCGGTACCGGCGGCTGTCGGCTGTTCGTCTCACCACGCTTTGTCTCACCACGCTTCGTCTCACCACGCTCGGCCTGGTCCATGAAGGCACGGCGGGTCACGGCCACGCGCCGGGCAGCTGCCCGGGTCGAAGAGGCGTGCGCACGAGCGCCACCGGTGGCCGCCACAGCCGCGAGAAAGACCGCCTCGGTCGGCCGGATGTCGCACGGTTCAGCACCGGCGCACCGCCTGGTTTCGACCACGGAGCCACCGGCCGACCACTGCGGCCCGGCCAGCGGTCGCGGTCGGCCAGGACCACGCCTCGTGGTACCGACGGGACGACCGGTGGAGTCGGATAGGAGCTGATCGAGGATCGCCTGCATGACGGTGTGACCGTCGCCTGCGCTGTCGAATACCCCGATGGGCGCGCCGCTCATGAGCGATCAGACTAAGCCCGAAATCGGGTTCTCACCCTGTGGCAGTGGTCACGATACCCGTGTCGAATTTTGGACACCCCGGCCCACGTAGGCATCCCAACCACTTCCCGGGCACGGGACAGAAAATCGTGACCATTACCACACCGGGTCGATGGCCAGGCAGACCCCCACGGCTTCCGATCAGGCCCAGAGCTGACCCTCCAACGCCGCCTCAGCTTCCTCCAGCGTGCCCGCGTAGGCACCGGTGGACAGGTACTTCCAGCCGCCGTCACAGACGATGAGGGCAATGTCGGCACGCTGACCGGCCCGCACGCACTTCTCGGCCTCGATCAATGCCGCATGCAGGATGCATCCGGTCGAGATCCCGGCGAAGATCCCTTCTGTCTCAACCAGCTCCCGCGTCCGCCGTAGTGACTCCTTCGGACCCACGGAGATACGGGTGGTGAGTACACTCCCGTCGTAAAGCTCGGGAATGAATCCTTCGTCAATATTGCGAAGCCCGTAGACGATCTCCCCATATCTGGGCTCCGCGGCGATGATTCGAATATCCGGTACCCGTTCGCGGAGGAAGCGTCCGGTGCCCATCAGCGTCCCGGTGGTGCCCAGGCCCGCGACAAAGTGGGTGATGGAAGGGAGATCCTCGAGGAGTTCCGGCCCGGTCGTCTCATAATGCGCCTGCGCGTTTGCCGGGTTACCGTACTGGTAGAGCATCACCCAGTCAGGATGTTCGGCGGCCATCCGCTTGGCCACGGCCACCGCCTCATTCGAGCCGCCGGCCGCAGGCGAATAGACGATCTCAGCACCCCACATGCCGAGCAGCTGACGCCGCTCAACCGAGGTGTTCTCGGGCATCACACAGATCAGCCGATATCCCCGCTGACGGCAGACCATCGCCAGCGAGATACCTGTGTTACCTGAGGTCGGTTCAAGGACGGTCGCGCCGGCGGTGAGGATGCCGCGCTTCTCGCCATCAGCGATCATCCACAAGGCCGCGCGGTCCTTGATGGAACCGGTCGGGTTGTCCTGTTCCAGCTTGGCCCACAGCCGGACATCCGGTGACGGTGAGAGCCTCGGCAGGCCCACCAGGGGGGTGTGGCCTACCGAGTCCACCAGAGAGTCGAAACGCATCAGCTCTTCTGACCTACCTGCCTGCTAGTGCTCGGGGGACTGCGGCCGCCGGTATCGTGGCGGAGCCACCGGCGACGGCGGGCAATATGGTGATCCCGCCCAAAGTCGCCGGTATCGTGGCGGAGCCACCGGCGACGGCGGGCAATATGGTGATATTGTCACCATCGGTGATCTTTGCGTCGAGACCACCGAGGAAGCGGACGTCCTCATCGTTGACATAGATGTTCACGAAGCGATGTAGCTCACCGCCACCGTCCCCGGAGACGAGCCGGCCCCGCAGACCCGGAAACCGGCTGTCGATGTCGATGAACAGCGCGTCGAGAGTGTCACCGACGCCCTCGACGACCTTGGACCCACCCGTGTAGCTGCGCAGGATCGTCGGAACGCGGACCTGGACTGCCATGGTGCTCCTCTCGGTGTTGCACGGTGTTGCACGGTGTTGCACTGTCTCGCTCGTCACCGCCGGACGCGACCAAACGCCTTATCATCACCTCTGCCGGGACGACGTGTCCCATCCCACTGCAACCGCTGACCATGCCGGTTCGGCGGTCGCCCGGAGAATCGACGCGGGGGGAACACAGTCAGCCACCCAGCACAACGTCGTGAACGCCTCAGAGGATTTCCACGGGCTCCTCGGTGACGACTTCGTCGACGATGCGAAACGACCGGAACTCGGTCCGCTCGGAGTCGCGGGTGGACGCGAGGACGTAATGGGCACCCGGTTGCGAAGCCAGCGAGATATCCGTCCGGGAGGGGTACGCCTCGGTGGCGGTATGTGAGTGATAGATCACTACCGGCTCCTCGTCCCGGTCGTCCATCTCACGCCAGACCGTGAGCTGCTCCGCGGAGTCGAACCGGTAGAACGTGGGTGACCGCTCCGCGTTCTCCATGGCCACGAAGCGCTCCGGACGGTCCGAGCCGGCTGGTCCCGCGACGATCCCGCAGGCCTCATCGGGATGGTCTCGTCGGGCATGGGCCACGATGGCCTCATAGACCGCTCGTTCGATACGCAGCACGGACCCACCGTATGACGAGTGGCATCGGCGACGGGATGCCATCAGGCTGACATGGTGCGCAAGACCCGCCGGCGTCACAGCAATACGTGCACGAGCTGGTCCTGCATGTCACCGAGGAAGAGGTACAACTCGACCACAGGTCTGCGAGGATCGTCACCCTCGATCGCGTAGAGAGCCTCGGCGGAGGCATCGTCGGACAGGTTGAGCCGGGTACCGAACACCAGTCGCAGATCATTGAGGGTGACCAGCCAGTCCTGGACCTGGTCGTCATCGAGCACGGTCCGCCCGCCGGTCGCGGGGACGGTGGCCAGCACCCTGCGCGCGGCCGCGCGCTTGCCCGCACGGAGGTCGTCCGACGTTCGCCTACGGTAGTCGGCGCCGGCATCGGGATCGTCGGGATAGGCGTCCGGCAGGAGCCGCGCCACGGCCGGGTCATCCGGCGGCGGCGGCGCCACGGCACGCAGCCCGACGATCGCCTCCAGTGGGTCGTCCACCGGTGGCGGCTCCAGCAGCGCGTCGATCTGGCCGATCAGCTCGATCAGGAGCGTCGCCTCCAGCGGACCGAGGGCTACCTGGATCCCGTCTCTGGTACGACTGAAGCCGTTGGACACGCTCTCCCGCCCAAGATCACAATTGATCGATCGAAACCCGCTGCCGGCGCAGAATAGTCCTTCTAGTCCTGCGCGATCGTGGCCCACAGGCCGTATGCGTGCAGACGGGTGGCGTCGCGCTCCATCTCCTCCCGGGTGCCGGCGGACACGGTGGCCCGACCCTTGTGGTGCACGTCGAGCATGAGGGCCTTGGCCTTGTCCCGACTGAAACCGAACAGCTTCTGAAAGACATATGTCACATACGACATCAGGTTCACCGGATCGTTCCAGACGATCGTGACCCAGGGTCGGTCGTCCTCGGTGGTCTCGTCAACCTCCGAGATGTCTTCGGGCACGACAGTGGCAAGTGGCACGACCTCTATTGTGACGCGTCGACGATCCGCCTTCCCCCCGACCGCCGCACACCGGGCCGCCCGCCGTCCGACGTCAGAAATCCCGATTTGTACCGGTTCGACCCGGAACGCGAACACCGATCGGCCAGGGTCCGTAAGAGCGCCCGGCAATACGGGCGCTCTACCCTGGTCGGGATGGCCACGCCTACATCGCCGTCCATGCGCTCTTCCGCGCTGGCATCGACGGCCCTGCTGACCGATCACTACGAGCTGACGATGCTGCAGGCCGCGTTATGGTCCGGAGCGGCATCGCGCCGGGTGGTCTTCGAGGTGTTCACCCGAGCCCTACCGCCCGGCCGCCGGTTCGGTGTGGTGGCCGGCACCGGACGCCTGCTGGCGGCGCTTGAGTCGTTCCGCTTCGGACCCGAGGAACTCACCTTCCTGCGCGACGGTGGGATCGTGGACGATTCCACCGCGGACTACCTGGCCGGGTACCGCTTCGGCGGGGATATCCAGGGCCTCGCCGAGGGTGAGCCGTTCATGCCGAACACCCCGGTGTTGGTCGTGGAAGGCAGCTTCGCCGAGTGCATCCTGCTGGAGACCCTGGTGCTGTCCGTGCTCAACCACGACAGTGCGATCGCCGGCGCGGGTGCGCGGATGGTCGCCGCAGCGGCAGGCCGGCCATGCGTCGACATGGGCTCACGCCGTGCCCACGAGCAGGCTGCCGTCGCCGCCGCCCGAGCCGCCTACCTGGTCGGGTTCACCTCCACATCCAACCTGGAAGCGGGCCGGCGGTGGGACATCCCGACCACGGGAACGGCGGCGCACGCGTTCACCCTCGTCCATCCGTCCGAACGCCTGGCGTTCGCAGCCCAGGTCGCCGCACTCGGCGTCGACACGACGCTGCTCGTGGACACCTATGACGTTCCCGCAGCGATCGCGACCGCGCTCGAGGTGGCCGGCCCGGGGCTCGGCGCGATCCGTCTCGACAGCGGTGACCTCGGCCTCACGGCCCGGGCCGCCCGGGCGCAGTTGGACTCGTTCGGCGCGCAGAGTACCCGTATCATCGCGACCGGCGATCTGGACGAGCATGTCATCGCCCGGCTCGCGCACGCTCCGGTCGACGGCTACGGCATCGGCACGAAGCTCGTCACCGGTTCGGGGGCACCCACCGCCGGGTTCGTCTACAAACTCGTCGAGGTGGACGGGACGGGCGTTGCCAAGATGTCAGTGGGCAAGAGCACCAAAGGATGGCGCAAGCGGGTGAGCCGCCGCCACGACCGCAACGGGGTTGCGGTCGCGGACGTGATCACGATCGACGCCGCCGGCTCCCCCACGCCGACCGGTGACCAACCGACCGGTGACCAACCGACCGGTCCCGGCGCGCACGGGACCGGCCTGCGCGAAACCAGCCTGGACCGCCGCCTCCTGGTCCCGCTGGTGCGCGGCGGAGTGATCCTGGACGCAGGGCGGACCAACGCGCACGGGCTGCTCGCGGCTCGCGCACACCATGAGGCAACGCTGGCGAGCCTGCCGGTGGACGCCCGGTCAATCGCCTTCGGCGGACCGTGTCTGCCGGTCATCGCCGTCGGGGCGCCCACCGGGCAACATTGAGGCCGTGACGGCAGGCATGACCGGACCGCAGACACCGCCGCACGACGCGGCGGAGATGTTCCCCGGGCTGGCGATCGCGGTGAGTGTGGACGTCGTCCTGCTGACATTGCGGGCCGGCCAGCTCTGCGTACTGGTCACGCAGCGCGGCTCCCCACCGTTCCAGGACGACTGGGCGTTGCCCGGTGGCCTCGTCCGGGTGGACGAGGACCTTGACGCCTCGGCCCGTCGCCAGCTCACCGAAGAAACCGGAGTCGCCGCTTCGGGTCATCTTGAGCAGCTGCGGACCTATGGGTACCCGGACCGCGATCCGCGGGCCAGGGTCGTCAGCGTGGCCTACCTCGCGCTGCTGCCGAACCTGCCGCCCCCGCCGGGAGCTGATCGCGACGGCCCGAGAGCCCGGTGGTGGCCGGTGGAGGATCTCGGGTCGGCGGACGGCCCGACGCTCGCCTTCGACCATCCGGCGATCGTCGCCGACGGCATGGAGCGGGCACGCAGCAAGCTGGAGTACACCCCGCTCGCCGCGGCCTTCTGCGAAGAACCGTTCACCTTGGCGGAGCTGCGTCGCGTCTACGAGGCCGCCTGGGGAGCTCCGCTGGACCCCCCCAACTTCCGCCGCAAGGTGCTGTCGACAACGGGGTTCGTGGTGCCGGTGGGTGCCCGGGCAGCGCCGCGTGGTGGGGGACGGCCTGCCGAGCTGTACCGGCGGGGCTCGGCGACCGCGCTGCATCCCCCGTTGTTGCGCCGGACGGTGTGACCCCGACACCAAGACCGGGGCTCACCACCGACCGGTGCCGGCGGCGGCCCGCATGAGATCGTTGTCCGCGTGGATCCCAGTAATGCCGGAATATTTATCGTGGTGGTAGGTGGAGCGCTGTGCGCGCTCCTGCTGCTGGCCGGTCGCGCCGGACGAAGCCTCGCCAAAGATCTCTGGAGCCGGATGGGTCTCCTGCGCTGGATCGTCCTGCTGATCGCCGTTGTCGTTCTTCTCGATCTCGCTGACGGTGCCGTGAACCGTTAAGAGCGCCCGGCAATAAGAGCGCCCGGCGACAGGGGCGCCCGCACAAGGATGCGCCTCGCACGCTCATGAACAGAACGCGCTAGTAGCTTTACACACAGCAGCGGTGCTCTTTAACTGGAAGCAACCATTTTGTTGCCATGGGCTAGGAGATGTCTAACTAGTTATACTGAAATTCCAGCAACCCCAAAGTAGGACGAAAGGACCGCGGGTGACTGGTCAACCATGGCTGTGGACGCCTCCACACCAGACATCGCGTCCCGCAGGCGTGGGCCCGCTGCTCCGCTCCTACCGGCAGACCTACGGACTCACCCAGCAGCAACTCGCCGAACGGCTCGGCTTCGACCAGTCCTATGTCTCAAAGGTCGAAAGCGGCCGCCGCGCGATCCACGACATCTCCACGCTTCGCCACATCGCCCGCAGACTCTCGCTGTCACCCGAGGACGTAGGCCTGGCCGCGGGCTCCCTTGCCGAGGGCCGCCGGGACGTCGCGGCCGCCAACCCCCTGGCGGACCGGGTTGCGGCGAGCCAGCGCGCATGGCGACTGACACGCGACCACCTCAACCATCACCGGATCAGCCTGGCCCGCGCCGCCGCCCAGCTCTATCCCGAGACCTACCGCCTCGGTAACGGCCTGCTGACCCGGCCGGGCTGGATGTGGGATGCGCCGGTCGACATCGCCGACATCGAACTGGAATGGTCGGACACGGCGAGTCCGCCGACCGTGTCGGGCGCCGGTACCGACACCGAACACGTACGCCCGCTCACCGCCGACGGGTCTGCGTTCGGCACCTACACGCGGGCCATGCGCGACCTCGACCGGCCCACCCTCTTCGAGAACCGCCTGAGCTTCCGACTGCTGGACGCCATCCGCCCCGAGGGTGGCGGGTGTCCACAGATGTCCTTCGGACACACCACCTACTTCGACGCCCTCGACGTCTGCGAGTCGGTCGCGCACGAGACGGCCGCCGCCATGCTCGGTGGCGGGCTGTCCTGGCCGGCGCTGCCCTTCCGGCGCGGCATCGGAGACCCGTTCGACCTGGGACGGCGGGTCGCGCTGCCCTCGATCAACACACTGACCATCCGTCATGACACCACCCGAGCCAGCTTCGTCCTGCACCGACGCAGTGCCGGCTCGGTCGCCACCGCCGGTGGTGTTTACCATGTCCTACCAGCCGGGGTGTTCCAGCCGTCAGGGATCTCCGCCTCCCACCATCGGACGGACTTCAATCTGTGGCGCAACATCATGCGTGAGCTCAGCGAGGAGCTTCTCGGTAATGCCGAACACGATGGCAGCAGCTCCACACTGATCGACTACGACAACAGTGAACCCTTCCGTTCACTGGAGCGGGCCCGACGCTCCGGCGGTGTCCGGGTGTGGTGTTTCGGCGTAGGCCTTGATGCGCTGACGCTCTTCGGTGAGATCCTGACTGTCGTGATCGTGGACGCTGACGTGTTCGACACGCTGTTCAGCGGGATGGTGCCGATCAACGCCGAGGGATCCGTCGTCACCACGGGCCCTGGTCGGCGCGCCTGCGACGGCATCCCGTTCACGCCGGCGGCTGTCCGCCGGCTGATCGAGCAGGAGCCGCTCGCTCCCTCAGCGGCGGCCTGTCTGGAACTTGCGTGGCGCCATCGCGGAACGCTGCTTCCGGGGTTGCACATGCGGGCCACGTCCTGAACGCGCCGGGGCCATGCGTGTTCTCGTAACCGGCGCGGCCGGTTTTGTGGGCGGGGTTGTCGCCGACACCCTCGCTGCGGCTGGCCATCAGGTCACCGCCCTCATCCACAACGAGCTGCCGCCTCCCCGACTGGCGTCGGGCACTGAGATCATCAGCGCCGACCTGTTGGAGATCGACGAACTCGCGGCGGCAGGCATCGACCGTGGGTTCGACGCGGTCTGCCACCTCGCCGCGCTGACCCGGGTGCGGGAGTCCCTGCGTGACCCACTGCGGTACTTCGCGGTCAACGTGACCGGCACCGTGAACCTGCTGGGTCTCCTCGAACGCGGCACCGAGGTCAGCGGGATCACGCCGATCGTCGTCCTGGGTTCGAGCTGCGCGGTCTACGGCACACCGGAGACCCAGCCCATCCCGGAGACCCAACCGCCGGCACCGACGAACGCCTATGGCGCCTCCAAGCTTGCCGCCGAGCAGATCCTCACCCACCAGGCGGCGACCGGTCGCATCGGCGCGGTCGTGCTCCGGTCCTTCAACATCGCGGGCGCCGCGGGCGTGCACGCGGACAGGGACGGGACCCGCATCATTCCGGCGGCACTGGCAGTGGCATCGGGTGCGTCCGATGTCTTCGGCGTCAACGGGGACGGCGCGGTGATCCGCGAGTACGTGCACGTCGCCGACATGGCCGATGCCTACCTCGCGGCGTTGGACGCCGTGGCGCCCGGCCAGAGCGAGATCTTCAACGTCGGCACGGGCGTCGGCGTCAGCGTCGCGGACGTTCTCGCGGCGGTCGAACGCGTCACCGGCCGCACCGTCCGGCGGGTACGCCGGCCACCGGCGGTCGAGCCGCCGATGCTGGTCGCCGACAGCCGCCGGATCCGGGCGGAGCTGACCTGGCGCCCCACCCGCTCGACCATCGACCGGATCGTCGCCGACGCATGGGACCACGCGGCCCCGCGGGCGTCCGTCCAGATGATCGGTCAGGGCGGCTGAGTCGGCGGGCAGCTATGATGTAGGCGACATCGGCGATATGGACGGATGTGTCATGAGTGCTGCTGCGATACTCGCTCCCGCCTGACCGCGTCAGGTAGGAGCGCATCGATCAGAGAAAGCCCTCGGCGAAGTCAACGCAGAGCACGCGTCCATGTCGGGCACTAATCTGACCTACGCTGATCGGGGCCGGTCAGCCGCGCCGGGACCAACGCGTGTCGGACCACCGGCTGTTGCCAGCACCGCAGCGCATTCTGGGGGAGAGACACAGGGTGGATAAACAGCCTGCGGGTGGACAACGCCCTCGGCCGACGTCTCGAGTGGTCGTCGACGTGGTACGCGCGGTGCGCGGCTGGGTTGTGGCGATCGCGGGTGGAGTGCTGCTGTTCGGCTGCTACCTGGGTGTCTCCGCAGAGACCGATCCCGGACGTCAGCTACCCTACTTCGCCTCCGGCGGGCTCGGCGGGCTCGCCCTCGTCCTGCTCGGTTGCGCGCTGCTGGTCGCCGACCAGATCGACGCCACCTCGAAGGGCGACCGCCGGAGCGACCATCAGGTCGACGACCTGCACAGGCTTATCGTCGCCGCAGCCGGCGCGGGACCAGCCCCGTCCGCCGGTGCCGTCAGGGGCACGGCCCCTGCTGGAACGGGCGCGGACAGCTACGACGACGGGGGGTTGTTCGCGGTACCCGCAGGACGAACCTACCATCGTCGCACCTGCGACATGATTGTCGGGAAACCGGCGCAGCCCGTGGACCCGGAGCAGATCGCGGCACGTGGCCTGACGGCGTGCACCATCTGCGAACCAAAGATCGCCGCGTGAGGCCAGCGGGCCAGCCCCCGCGGCCGCGGCGGGAGGACCGGCGGTGACAAGCATCGACCTGGCATTCGCCGGAGTCTCCATCGGCGCGATCGCTGCACTTTCCGGCATCGGCCTGCTCATCACCTACCGGACGAACGGTGTCCTCAACATCGCTCAAGGTGGCATCGCCGCACTGGTCGCCTACATCTTCCGCGAGATGGTCGTTGACTGGGATCTGTCGATCTGGGTGTCGGCGCTGCTCTGCCTCGCGGTGATCTCACCGGTGATCGGTCTGTTGCTCGAACGGCTCGTCTTCCGCCCGCTCGCCCGCCGGCGCGCCTCCGCCGCCGAATCCCTGGTGGCGAGTCTGGGCGTGCTGGTCCTGACCGTCGGAATGACCGCTGGGATCTGGGGGCTGGGTTCTCGCGGAGACGCGCCGAGTCTGTTCCCAGCCCGCGCGGTCGTGCTGCCGGGTGACAACCGCATCGGTGTGGACGCGCTCGCCGAACTGGGCCTGGTCATCGCCGTGTGCGTGGCCCTCGGGGTCATCACGAACCGCACCCGTTTCGGTCGGCAGGTCAAGGCGGTGGTGGACGACCGCCAGCTCGCCGAGCTTTCCGCGATTCCGGCCGACCGGGTCGCGGCTGCCGGCTGGGCCGTCGGTACCACCCTCGCCGGGTTCACCGGCATCCTGCTGGCACCGCGGCTGCAGCTCACCCCGTACGGACTCACCCTGCTGGTCCTGGAGACCTTCGCGGTGGTCGTCGCCGCCCGCCTGTCCAGCATGCCCGGTGCGGTCATCACGGCCCTTGCCATCGGCATCCTGCAAAGCGAGCTGAGCCAGTTCCAGGTGACCGGCAGGTTCGCGGCGCTGTTCCTCGCCGTGCAGTCCAACCTGTTCGTGGCCGCGCTACTCATCCTACTGCTGCTGGTCCCCCGATTGCGCGAGCTCGGCGGAGACGCCGGTTCCACCGGCCGCTTCTCCAGTCGTGGCGCGCCGCCGTCGCGCCCGCCGGGCCCCGGCGGACAGCGCCGCGATGTTCTGGGGAAGCTGGGCGGCGCGGCGCTGCTGCTGGCTCCCCTCACGTTCGCCCCGGCAGACCTGCGCAATGCCTTCACCGTGCCGGCCATCGCTCTGATCTTCCTGTCGCTAGTGATCGTCACCGGCTACAGCGGACAGGTCTCGCTGGGCGTGGCCGGCTACGCCGGGCTCGGCGCGCTGCTGTCCGCCAAGCTCACCGCCGGTGAGCTTTTCGGGCTGCCGGCGCTACCCGGCCTTGTCGCCCTACTACTCGGCGCGCTGCTGGTCGCCCCGGTCGGCCTGCTCACCGGCTACCCCGCGATCCGGCGACGGGGTCTCACCCTCGCCCTCACGACGTTCGCGGTGGGCGCGGTCGTGTCCCGCTTCGTGTTCCAGCAGCAGACGTTCGTCTCCAAGTTGCATGTCACGCCACTGTCCATGGCCCACCACACGTTGTCCGACCGCTGGTTCTACATCGTCGAACTCGCCTGCCTGGGTCTGGGCGTGCTCGTGGTCCGCAACCTCCATGAAGGGCGGCTGGGCCGGGCACTGCTGGCGGTGCGCGATCACACCGAGGGTGCGGCCGCGGTCGGCGTCGACGTCCGCAACCTCAAGCTGCTGTCGTTCACCGTCTCCTCGGTCGTGGCCGGGCTCGGCGGTGCCCTGCTGATGCTTGGAACCTCCTCCTTCGACGCCGAAACGTTCTCCCCGCTCAACAGCCTGCTGTGGTTCACCGCGGTCGTCGTGTTCGGCGCGGACAGTGCTGTCGGCGCCGTTGTCGCGGCCGGTTTCATCGTCACCATCGACACGCTGGCCCCGGCCGGTTCAGCCACCCTCGCCGTCGGCATCCTCGCCCTTGCTCTGGGCTGGCTGCCAGGTGGGCTCATCCCCGCCGCCCGGGGCGTGGTCACGTTCCTGGACAGCCGTCTTGCCGAGGACCGTACCGAGGCCGCCGGGCCGCTGCCCGTCCCGAGCGGGATTCGATCGTCTCTCCCATCCGCCGGGCTGACCGCCGGCACCGTCGTCGCGGTGCCGGTCAGATACCCGTACCCGTCGAGCGCGAATGCGACCACGTTGACCCCGTTCGGCCAGGCCCTCGCAGCCCGGGTGCGGGCGGTCACGCGCCCGGAGGCGCTGACGCACTCGAAGGCTTCGGCCCGCTCGGAGGCTCTGACGAGTCCGGGGATGACGCCGTGAGCCGAGCCGAGCTGCGCGGCCGCGGGCTGGTTCGCCGCTACGGCGGGCTCACCGCGGTCGACAAGGTCGACATAACCGTCGCGCCAGGCAAGGTCACTGGACTGATCGGGCCGAACGGTGCCGGGAAGTCGACGCTGTTCAGCCTGCTCACCGGGGTGGAAAAACCGGACAAGGGCACGGTCTCACTCGGCGGACGCAACATCACCCGGATGTCCCCGGACGTCCGCGCCCGCCGCGGTCTGGTGCAGACCTTCCAGGTGCCGTCGCTGTTCTCCAGCATGACCGTCGTGGACAACCTCCTGGTCGGCGCCGAGAACAGGCGCCGCGACTACGCGGGTGGGCTGTTCGGGCTGACACCACACGGCACCGTCAGAGCCCAGCGGATGGTGACCCGCACGCTCGATTCACTCGGTCTCACCGGCATTGCGGACGTGACCGCGGGGACGCTGTCAACGGGTGCGCTGCGCCTGGTCGAGTTGGCCCGTGCGCTGTGCGCCCGTCCGGATGTCCTCCTGCTGGACGAGCCCGCGAGCGGCCTCGACGGGCAGGAAACCGAGCGGCTGTCCGCGCTGCTCCGCCAGGTCGCCGCCGAAGGGGTCGGCGTCCTGCTGGTCGACCACGATGTCGAGCTGGTCTTCTCCGTCACCGACCAGGTGTACGCGATGGTCGGTGGACGCATCGTAGCCGAGGGCGAACCGTCCGCTGTCCGCGACGACCCGACCGTCCGGTCCGTCTACCTTGCCCAGGGGCCGCTGGCATGAGTGCCGAACTGATACTCACCGGAGCACGGGCCGGCTACCGCACCATCGAAGTTCTGCACGGTCTCGACCTGACCATTCCGGCCGGCAAGGTCACCGCGCTGCTCGGGGTCAACGGCGCCGGCAAGAGCACCACGCTGCGGGTGCTCGCCGGCGTGTTACCACTACGGTCAGGATCGTTGACCTGGCGTGACAGGACGATCACCAAGATGTCCACGGTGGACCGCGCCCGAGCGGGCCTCATGCTCGTGCCGGACGAGCGGGCGGTGTTCGCCAGCCTCA
Organism: Protofrankia sp. Cas3; assembly: GCF_963555955.1. Classification (NCBI taxonomy): domain Bacteria; kingdom Bacillati; phylum Actinomycetota; class Actinomycetes; order Frankiales; family Frankiaceae; genus Protofrankia; species Protofrankia sp. Cas3. The sequence continues at coordinate 380 of NZ_CAUVXP010000108.1, read as the reverse complement.
CCGTGCGGGAGAATCTTCAGATCATCGTGGAGGCGTCGGGCCATCGGGACATCTCGCCGGCGCTGGAAGCCTTCCCCCGTCTGGGTGAGGCCAGGCGGCTCACCCAGCGAGCCGGGACCCTGTCCGGCGGGGAACGGAGGATGCTCGCCCTCGCCCGCGCCCTGCTGGCCCGCCCCAAGGTACTGCTCGTCGACGAGCTGTCACTCGGCCTCTCACCGAAGATCGCGAGCGAACTGTTCGAGTGGCTGGCAACCGTGGCCGTCGGTGGCACAACGGTCGTGCTCGCCGACCAGTACACCGAAGAAGCCCTGAACCTGGCAGACGTCGTCTATGTGCTGCACCGCGGCGAGTGTTCGTTTGTCGGCGATCCCGCCGAGCTT
>NZ_CAUVXP010000107.1:0-20953 GCF_963555955.1 Protofrankia sp. Cas3 | reverse complement strand
GACACTCGGCCTGCTCGTCACAGCCTTTAGCAGATCAAAGCGGTGAGCTACCTCGCCGGAGCCCTGGGTCGAAGTAGATGCCGACGTTCACCGCTCACGTCTCGTCGTGCGCCTGGCGGCTGACCGGTGCGGCCGTGAGGAGTGGCCAGAGCATGCTCTGTCCCTGCGCGACGACATGGCGTCCGAGGACGGTGCTCCAGTAGCGTTCCGAGCCGTACTCGTCGCGCCAGGACCACAGCCGGCGGGTGAAGTACTGAAGCGGGAACTCCATCGTCAGCCCGATCGCGCCGTGGATCTGATGGGCCCGGGCCGCGACCTCGCCGGCTGCCCGGCCCGCGATCAGTTTCGCTGCCGCCACCGCCATGATCGCCTCGCGGGACGGCGGGCCACCGACCGCCACACCGCCGCCACCCCCCAGAGACGCGCGATCCCGTACATGCACACCACCCGTCTCGCCCACGGCACCCGCCACACCTGCGTGGCCGGCCTCGGCCGCGACGAGCGCGTCGGTCGCCGTCTGGGCTGCGTGGCCGGCCAGCGCCGACTCCTCGGCGAGGAGCGCCAGATGCCGGCCGACCGCCTGAAACCGCCGGATGGGCTGGCCGAACTGCGTCCGCTGAGCGGCAAACGCCGTGGTCGCCACAACGATGTGCTCCATGGCCCCGGCCATCAGCAACGATCGGCTCAGTGCGCCGCGCAGCAATAACGCCTCGGCATTCACCCCGGCCGGGGGGACACCGACTGCCACGGCGACGGCGCCGTCGAAGACGACGGTGTCGAGCGGCTCGCCGGCGAGGTTGCGACCGGGTCTCACCTCAAGCGCGTCCCTGGCTACCAAGGCGACGACCGCACCGCCGTCGTCGCGGTCGCACAGGACGACGAGGTGCCCGGCAACCCGCGCCCACGGCACCCGGGCCGTGCCCGTCAGCATCGGCGCGTCACCGGGGCCCACACAGGAGATCCGCCCCGCCCCCGGCGGCACGACGGCCAGCACGGCGCCGACGGCCGGCGCGCCCGCCGACCGCGCGTCGGCGAGCGGTGCGTCGGGGATCGGCAGGCCGGCCGCCGCCAGCAGCCAGCCGCCGAGCAGGCCGGTCTCCGCCAGCGGCACCGCCGCGGCGAACCGCCCCGCGACGCGGAGCAGCACCGCGGCATCCCCGACGCCGCCCCCGGACCCACCGCGTTCCTCGGGCACCGACACCCACGGCAGGCCCGCCTCGGCCAGCGCACGCCAGAGGTCGGGGAGCCAGCCGCCTCCGGCCCGATCCTCGGTCCGACAGAGGTCGGTGAAGATCTGGATGGCTGACTCCTCGAGTAGCTCCCGATGGTCGTCCATCACAGGCCCTTCGCCACGATCGAATGCATGATCTCAGTCGTGCCGCCGCGGACGGTGAAGCCCGGCGCAACGAACATCGCCTCGGCCAGCAGCCGCTCGAACGCCGAGCCGTCGTCCGGTGAGAGGACTGCGCCGGACAGGTAGCGCAACGTCTCTACGACGTCCTGCTCGAACCGGGTACCCAGATCCTTCACGGCGGCCGCCTCCACTGCCGGATCCCGTCCGGCGTCGATGGCCTGGGCGATCGACAGCGAGAGGTTGCGGATCCCCCAGCACCGCGCCACCAGCGCTCCCACGGCGGCGGCGTCCTGCGGGTCGAGGTGGTCGGGGTCGAGTTCGCCGACGAACGCGCGGAGCACACGGAAAGTGGACAGCCAGCGGTCGGGCCCCGAGCGCTCGAATCCGAGCTCCGAGGTGACCTGTTTCCAGCCGTCACCGACCGCGCCCAGGACAAGGTCGTCGGGAACTCCGACGCCGACGAGAACGACCTCGCTGAAGTCACGGCGACCGTTCAGCAACTCGATCGGGCGGACCTGCACCCCCGGCGCGCGTAGGTCGACCAGCAGCTGGCTGAGGCCGGAGTGCCGGTCACCACCGGCCGCCGGGCTGGTCCGGCAGAGCACCGCGAACCAGTGGTTCAGGTGCGCGGTCGACGTCCAGATCTTGGTGCCGTTGACCAGCCAGCCCCCGTCCACCCGGGTGGCGGTGGTACGGACGCTGGCGAGATCGGAACCGGAGTCGGGCTCGCTCATGCCGATCGAGAAGAAACACCGCCCGGCGCAGATCTCCGGCAGGAAACGCCGCCGCTGCTCCTCGGTGCCGAACCGGAGGATCTGTTGCGCGGTCTGCCGGTCCGCCACCCAGTGGGCCATCACCGGCGCGCCCACGGCGAGAAGTTCCTCCACCACGATGAAGCGGTCCACCGCCCCCCGGCCCTGGCCGCCGTACTCGGGAGGTACTCCCATGCCGAGCCACCCCCGGGCGCCCAACGCCGCGCTGAACTCCGGCGAATGCTCGCTGTCCAGACCGAGTCCCGCGCGTAGGCCCAGGCGGGCCATCTCCTCGGCGACGAACGCGCGTATCTCGGACCGTAACGCGACTTCCTGCGCGGTCACTGTCACCGGGTCGAATCGCACCGACACCAGCCCCCTCTACCGACCGAGCGGCCTACCGACCCTCGTCCCTGCCGCCGCCCCCCGGCGTCGGCGCCGCGCCGCCCGATCACAGCGGCGGCAGGCGCGGGACGGTGCCGCTGGCCAGAAGACGCTCGCCGAGCTCCCAGGTGAGGTCGTCGGCGCTTCCGAACAGCGTGTCCAGGACGTACCCGCGGCGCACGTAGCGGTGCAGCTCGTGCTCGACGGTGAAGGCGATCGCTCCATGTACCTGCTGGCAGTGGGTGGCGGCGGTGAGAAAGGCGCGGCCAGCGAGAGCCTTCGCCGCGACGGCCGCGAGCTCACCGCCGTCCTCCCAGGCGAACGCGACCGCGTCCTCGGCGGCGCAGCGCGCGACGTGGACGTCGGCCAGCCGATGCTTCACCGCCTGGAACGATCCGATCGGGCGGCCGTACTGTTCGCGCTGGATAACGTAGGTCACCGTCGCCTCCAGCATGGCCGCCGCGATCCCGACGAGCTGGCCGGCCAGGAAGCGGCGGGCCATGGCCGTGGCCGCGGCCACCCTGGGTCCGCCAGCGACGACGCTGCACCCGCCGGCGGCGACCGTGCCCCGGACCGCGAGCAGGCCGAGGTCGGGGTCGAGCCCACCCACCGGCACGACGCTCACGCTCGCGCTGGTCGGGTCTACCGCCACAACGCCGCCGTCCGTCGCGACCAGCAGGCGCTTCGCCCGTCCAGCGCCGGCCAGGACGAACCCGTCCACCACCAGCCCTCCGTCGAACCGGACGCCCGCGACGGCCGCCGCGGGGCCACGGGCCGGCAGCGGCGGCAGGACCACCGCGGTCACATCGTCGGCGGGCAGGCCGAGTGCGTGCAGCACCGCAAGATCGAGAGCTGGCCCGGGCACGAGGCCGCGGCCGCTCTCCTCCGCGAGCACCGCGAGCACCGCCGCCGCGCTGGTGCGGGAACCGGCACCAGCGCCGGCACCAGGGTCAATGTCAGGATCGGCATCGTGTTCAAGACCGGGATCGACGAGGTCCGCCCAGCCCGATTCCAGCAGCGCGGTGGGAAGCGCCGCCGCCTCCGTCCCCCGGAGCACCCGGCACAGGGAGGAACGCACCAGGGCGAGTTCGTCGGCGTCCATCATCGCCCCCGAGGGAGACCGAGCAGCCGCTCGGCGATGAGATCCCGCTGCACCTCGGCGCTCCCCCCGTAGATCGTGGTGATGCGGCTGTAGGACCACCGGCGTCTCGACAACGCCGCGTCGTCGCCGTCATCGGTCACGAACGGCGGCCACAGCAGGCTGCGCACCGCGTCGGCCACGGTCTGCTCGGCGATCCCCAGCATCACTTTGTCGACGGAGATCTCCGGGCCGAGTTCCTGGCCGTCGCTGAGCGCGGTGAGCGTCCCCCGGCACTTCGCCCGCAGCGCGTAGTAGCGCAGGAAGGCGTCGCCGATGATCCCCGGGGCGGCCGGCGGCGGGGCTGGAGCCTCGGGACCGCGGGGCGTCAGGAGTTCCTCGAGCCGGGCCCGCAGATCCGCCTGCCGCTGCCAGGCGTACGCGCCCCGCTCGAACTGCATCAGGTACATGACCACCCGCCAGCCGCCGCCGACCTCGCCGACGACCTGGTCCCGGCCGACCACCGCGCCGTCCAGCCAGATCTCGGCGACTTCGGCCCGGCCGTCGACGCACGCGATGGGTCGGGTCGTCACCCCCGGGGTGGCGAGGTCGAGCCAGAACATCGTCAGGCCCCGGTAGCCGCTGTCCGCAGGACCCGTCCGGGCCAGCAGCGCGCACCCGGTCGCGACGTGACCGTCCGAGCTCCACGTCTTCTGGCCGGTGATCCGGAACTGGTCGTCGTCCGCCACCGCCCGGGTCCGCAGCGACGCGAGGTCGCTGCCCGCGTCGGGTTCGGAGAACCCCTGGCACCAGACCTCGTCCCCGGCGATGGCGGCGGCCAGGTGCTCGGTGGCGAGCCGGGGCGCGAACCGGACGAGCATCGACCCGACGATGTCGGTGTTGCCGAGCACCTCGGGCACGACATATCCGGCGGCCGCCAGCTCGTCGATCACGACCGCCCGCGCCAGCCGCGATCCCCCGAGCCCGCCGTGCGCCACCGGCCAGCCCAGACGCGTCCAGCCCGCGTCGAACAGCAGTCGCTGGAGCGGCCGCTGTTCGACGAGCTGCTCCTCCAGGGACACCGGCCGCTCCCGGCGGAAGGGCTCCAGGTCTGCGCGGCGCTCATGAAGCCACCGGTGGAACCCGTCCCGTACGCCCGCCAGGGCCGCCTCGGGGTCAGCGGCGATCACACCAGGCACCGTCACAACTCTCCTAACTGGCGGCGAGAGAGCAGACGGCTCCCACCCGGCCGTCGCCGTACCGACAAAGCCAGCGCCGACCGAGCCGAGGTCAACCGCTCCGGCCACGTTCACGTAAAGCTCAGACATCTATACACATGATTTTGGAAGCACGCAACCAATGAGACCCGCGAATCCCGAGCCCCCCGGCCTAGCGTCGTCGTCACGCGGGTGCCCGCGTGACGACGACGAGCGCCACGATGCCTCCGGGACTCCGCGATGTGCCAGCCAGGTGGTTCGCCTGGCAGACCGGCGCGTGCGCCGGCGACCCTGGCGGGTGCGGCGGCGGACCGCCAAGCCCGTTCGGACCCCGCAGAGCCGCGTCCAGCCGAACCGGTGGGACTTCGGCCCCGGCGGGACCCGACTGGATCGGCAGGGCACCGCAGCAAAACTATCGCTATAGTCATCCGCGGATGGTCTTCAAAAGGCGCTGGGGTAGATCGCGGCACCGACCTGGCCGCATCCTGATCGCCCTGCCGGGCCACCTGTCCGGCAGGGGGCAGCGCCGAAGCCCGAACGGAGTACGCCACAGCCGTGACAGTGAAATCGCCGAAGTCGCCGGTTACGACACCCGGCCGGCCGGCTGCCTGCTGGCCCGCCAGGGACGGCACACCCTGGATCGACGAACCCGTCGGCGAACTGCTCGGCCGGCGAGCGCGAGCCTCTGCGAACCGCCCGGCCCTGTACTGGCTGGAGCACCGTGACCTGCGGGTTGTCACCTATGGCGAGCTGTACGTCGATGCGGCCCGCTGTGCCCGGGGGCTGGCGGCCGTGCTGCCTCCGGGCGGGTTCGTGGCGGTGTGCGCTCCCAACTCGGTCGAGTGGGTGGTGCTGGAGTACGCTGCCGCACTCGCCGGGGTCGTCCTCGTGCCGATCAACCCGAGCATGGCTGACCCGGAGATCGAGCACATCCTGCGGTTGACCGGGGCCGGCCTCGTACTCACGGTGGAGGCGTTCCGCGGCCAGCCGGTTGCGGCCCGCATCCGGATCCTGGCGGAGGCGCTCACCGTACCAGTCACCGTGGACGATCTATCACTGTGGTTTCAGTGCACGATCATGAGCCCGGCGAACCAGGGGCCACCGGTGCCGCCACCGAGTGTGGCGCCGACGTCCCTGCCACCTGGGCCACCCGTGCCGCTGGCGCCGTTGCCACCTGGGCCGCCGCTCCCGACGGTTCGACCCGAGGACCCGTTCCTCGTGCAGTACACCTCTGGCACGACCGGCCGGCCGAAGGGAGCCCTGCACAGTCACGCCAGCGCGGTCAACGCAGCCGCCACCTGGGTCGCTGACTGGGATCACAGCCCGGACGACGTTCTCGTCGCTCCTGTCCCCCTGCACCACGTCGGGGCGTCGATCACCGGTCTGCTCGGTTGCCTGACGACCGGCTCGGCCCTGGGCCTGCTGCCGGACTACGACCCCGGCGCAATCGTCGAACTGCTGCGGCGCAGCCACGCGACGGTGCTCGCGGCCGTGCCCACCATGCTCTTCGACCTACAACGCCTGCCCGGTTTCGACGTCAGCGTGCTCACGGATCTGCGGATCGTGGTCGGCGGCGGTGCCGCGGTGCCGGCGTCCACCGTTGCCCGGATCGAAGCAGACTTCGGCGCACGGTTCGTCGTGTCCTACGGCCAGAGCGAGTCCCCCGCCATCCTGCAAACCCCCGCGGCGGACAGCGTGGAGGTCAAGGCGACGACCCTCGGCCGGCCGCTGCCCGGGAGAGCGGTCCGGATCGCCCGGCGTGGCGGCGACGGCTCCGAGGGCAGCGACGCCGGAACCGCCGAGCTGGATGAGATCGGCGAAATCTGCGTACGGACCCGGACCAGGATGTCGGAGTACCTACATCAACCCGAGGCGACCGCCGAGGTGATCGACTCGGACGGCTGGCTGCACACCGGCGACCTCGGCGCGATGGACGAGCGCGGGTACGTCAGTTTCCACGGCCGAGCCCGGGACGTGATCATCCGCGGCGGCGAGAACCTCTACCCCAGCGAGATCGAGGCGGTCCTGGCCGAACACCCGGCGGTGGCGGCGGTGGCGATGGTCGGGGCACCGGACGAACGTTGGGGTGAGGTGCCAGTCGCCTTCGTCCAGCTCACGCAGGCCGCCGCGTCCAGCGCGTCCGGTGAGGGGGCGGCGGAGGTGCAGCTCCGCGAGTCACTCGAGGCGCACGGGCGGGCGCGGTTGGCGTCCTTCAAGGTGCCTCGCCGCTGGTTCTTCGTCGAGGCGATGCCCATGACGGCGTCCGGCAAGATCCGCAAGGTGGAGTTGCGGGAGCGTCTGACCGACCAATGACCACCAATGACCACCAATGTCCTGCCCCAGCCTGCCCTGCCTGGCCTGGTTGGCCTGCCGCCCAGGTCGACGGGGTCGGCGCGGGGCCGCGCGGAGCCGCCGCGGGGGCGGGAGCGACGCGCGCCGCGGCGTACCACCCCACGAGAGGGAGACCAGACATGGACAACCCGTTCGCACCGGACCTGCTGATCGAGGAGGACGGTCCGGTCCGCATCGTGACGATGAACCGGCCCGAGGCGCTCAACGCGTTCAGCCCGAGCCTGCACGCGGCCGTCGCGAAGGTGTGGCGGCACGTGGCCGACGACCCTGACGCGCGGGCGGTCGTGTTCACCGGAGCCGGGCGCGCCTTCAGCGCCGGCGGGGACATGGAGCTGTTTCGGGTCATCGCGAAGGACCGGGAGCAGCGGCGCCGGCTGCTCGACGAGGCGCGGACGGTCGTCCTCGAGCTGATCGAGTGCCCGCTGCCGGTGATCGGCGCGGTCAACGGGCCGGCGATCGGGCTGGGCTGCAGCCTCGCGGTCCTCTGCGACCTGATCGTGATGTCGGAGCAGGCCTACCTGTCGGACCCGCACGTCTCGGTCGGGCTGACCGCCGGCGACGGTGGGGCGCCCACCTGGCCGACGGTAATGAGCCTGCCGCGGGCTAAGGAGTACCTGTTCACCGGCGATCGCATCACCGCCGAGACCGCACTCCAGCTGGGCATCGCCAACCGCGTCACCCCGGCCGAGACGACCCTGGCCACCGCCCTCGAACTGGCCCACCGCCTCGCACAGCAGCCGCCGCAGGCGCTGCAGAGCACGAAGCGCGCGGTCAACATGCACCTGCGCCGGGCCGTGGACGGCGTCCTGGAGTACGCGCTGGCGGCCGAATACCACTCCTTCGACACCGACGAGCACCACGAAGCCGTCTCGCGCTTCCTATCCCGATAGACCCATCCCCAGCCCCGCACCCGCGCTCTCCGCAGCCCGTTTCGGGTCAGAGTGGGCGGTGGAAATGCAACCGGCGGCGCTCGTGAAGAGAGGTGACGGCGTGACGGTCCATCTGCGGGCTCTGGCGACCCATCTGCCAGCGTGGGGAACCGTCCGGATCCGGCTGGGCGGCCCGGACGAGGACGCGGTGACCCTCGCGGTGGCCGCCGGCCGTGCTGCCCTGGCCGCGGCCGGCGACACCGGGCAGGCCGGCGGGGTTGACCGGGCCGGCCCCACCGACAGCGCCGGCGCGGCTGACACGGCAGGTGAGGCCGGCTGGGCCGACCTGGTCGAACGAGTGGTTCTGGTCACTCGGGATGTGCCGTTGCTGGCGGGCGGGAGCACCGCCGTGCTGCTGGCGGGGCTGGATCTGCCGGACAGCGTGCCGGCGGTCCAGATCCTCGGCGGTGCGCCGGCCGCGCTCGACGCGGTGACCGGCGCCCAGCCGGGCACGCTCGTCATCGGGGTCGACGTCGCCGGCGCGGCGGGGGCTGGAGCCGGGGCGGCCCTGGTCGGCGACGCGGGCACGGCGTTGCGGCCGCTCGCCCGCTGTGACCGCAGCCTGCCCGTCCTCGTCCGGGACGATCACGGCCGGGTGTCGGACTACGCCGACGCCCGGCTGCTGCGTGACCGCGGGCTGCACGCGAACCTCGCCCGGCTTGCGTTGCCGGACAGGCCGATCGCCGTCGCCGGACTGACCGGCAACGAGGCGAAAGCCGTGACGGCGGGTGGGGCGGGCAGTACCCCGGCGCCGACTACCGGGGCCAGCGCGGTGTTCTTTGCGCTGGCCGGCGTGATCGGCCAGGCCGAAGCCGGGCCGGTCCTCGCGGTGGAGCAGGCGACGCTCGTGGCCGCGGCCGTCGAACCCGCGCCGGCAACGGCGACGGCAGCCACCCCCGCGCCCCAGACCCAGACCCAGACCCAGACCCAGACCGCGGCCCAGGCCCCGGCTCCGACCCGGACCGCGCTCGCGGTCCACGCGCCCGCGCCGCGCGCCCTGCCGGTCCGGCGGATGTCCTCCGAGGCCCAGATCGCGATCTCGTTGCCGGCCTACGAGCGGGCTTTCGAGGCCAAGGTCCGGCTCCGCGCCGGCCGGTGCGGCACGTGCGGGACGTTGTCCCTGCCACCCCGGTCACGGTGCCTGGAATGCGGCGTGGAAGGTTCCCCTGAGCTGGTGGCGCTGCCACGGGAGGCGACCGTCTACTCGGCGGTGACGATCAACGTTCCGGTCCCCGGGCTGGCCACCCCCTACAGCCTGGCTCTGGTCGAGCTGGGCGATAGCGGCGTCCGGTTGCTGACCCACGTCACCGACGCCGAACCTGGAGCGGTCGCGATCGGTGACCGCGGCCGCGTGCTGCTCCGTCGCGTCGCGATCCGAAGCGGAGTGCCGGACTACGGGTACGCGTTCGCCCCGTCCAAGCCCACACCCGAACCCGCGCCAGAGCCGGCGGCCGCGGAGGCATCTGTGCCCTTGCCGGTGCCCGCAACACTCAAGCCCACATCGAGCGCCGGTCCGGTCTCCAGGGAGGTCCAGGGATGAGAAAGGTAGCGATCGTCGGGGCGGGGATGACTCCGTTCGGGGAGCACTTCGACCTGGGTATCAAAGATCTCCTCCCGCTCGCGGTGACGGAGGCGCTGGCGAGCGTCGACCGTGGGCTCGACCGGACGGCGATCGACGCCGCGTGGTTCGGCGAACTGTCGACCACCGACGGCTTCCCCTCCGGGGTACTGGCCGATTCCTGCGGCCTGCTCGACATCCCTGTGACCCGGATCGAGAACGCCTGCGCGACCGGCAACGACGCGCTGCGCAACGCGTTCTTCGCCGTCGCCAGCGGGCATGTCGACGTCGCGCTCGTCGTCGGCGGCGACAAGGTGCGCGAAACCTCGGCCCGCGCCACCTTCTGGGACTGGATGGCGATGACCCGCGACATGGCCTGGGACTACCCGCTCGGCCTGGTCGCGCCGGCCAACTTCGCCCTGCACGCGGCCCGTTACCTGTACGAATCCCCGGCGACCCGGGAACACATGGCCATGGTCGCGGTGAAGAACCACCACAACGCCGTGACCAACCCGAAGGCACATCTGCGCTTCGAGATCACGATGGAGCAGGTCCTGGCCGCGCCGATGGTCGTCGCCCCGTTCGGGCTGTACGACTGCACCCCGCAGAGCGACGGTGCGGCCGCCCTGGTCATCGCCGGCGAGGACGTCGCCGACCGCTACACCGCGCACCCGGTCTGGGTGCGCGGTGTCGGGCTCGGCCTAGACAGAATCATGCACCAGCACAAACGGGACATGACGACCTTCCCGGCAACGGTGAAGGCGGCGAAGCAGGCCTTCACGATGGCCGGCCTCTCCCCCGCCGACGTCGACGTCGCCGAGGTCCACGACTGCTTCTCCGCGGTCGAACTGATCAGCTATGAGGACCTCGGGTTCTGCGACCGGTTCGGCGCGGCCGAGCTGGTCTCCTCCGGCGCGACGACGCTGCAGGGCCGCATCCCGGTCAACCCGAGCGGAGGCCTCAAGGCCAAGGGCCACCCACCGGGCGCCACCGGCGTCGCCCAGTGCGTGGAGCTGGTCGAACAGCTTCGCGGCGAGGCGGCGAACCAGATCGACCGGGCAAGGGTGGCACTCGCGCACAACATCGGTGGGCCGACGGCGGTGTCAGCCGTCACGCTGCTGTCCACCGACCGTGGCTGACCAAGGGGTCACCGACAGTGGCTGACGCCGGGACCGCCGCGCTGCGGGACCTCATCCGCGCCGGCTCCCGGATCGCGATCGCCGACGGCGTCGGCGCCCCCCGCGCCGTATCCGCCGAGCTGAGCGCGCTCGCCCGCGGGTACGGCGACGTATCGCTGCTGCTGGGCTGGGTGCCGGCCGCCGACCCCGGGCTTGATCTCACCGCGTTCACCGAGGTCCGGGCGCTGATGGGTGGCTGGGGGTTGCGCCGCGCGATCGACACCGGCCATGTGCGCTACCTGCCCGTCGCCTTGGGCGCGACTCCGGCATTGGTCCGCGGCCCGCTGCGCCCCGATGTGCTCGTCGCCGCGCTCGTCGAGGTACCAGGCGGTTTCGCGTTCGGTAGCGAGGTGTCCTGGATGCGGGCCGCCGTCGGCGCCGGCACCGTCGTCGCGGCCGTCGTCAACGACGCGCTACCACGGGCCGACGCGGGCCCACCGCTACCGGCTGACCAGGTGGTCGTCGTTGCCCGCGCCAACCAGCCGCCGCTGGAGATCCCGCCCGCGCGGATCGGTCCGGAACACGCGGCGATCGCGCGGCATGTCGTGACGTTGATTCCCAGCGGTGCACGGGTGCAGGTCGGACCCGGGCCGCTCGGCGCCGCCACCCTGGACGCGCTGCGGGTGCCTGTGTACCTCGACACGGGGCTCATCCTCGACGGGGTGGTGGACCTCGCTGAACGCGGGCTCCTGGCGGGCAGCTCGATGGCCAACCCGATGGGTGCCTACCTGGCCGGCAGCCGTCGGCTCTACGCCTGGGCCGACCAGCGCCCGATCCTGCACCCCGTCGAGGTCACCCATGACGCCCACCGGCTGTCCACCGGGATACCGTTCATCGCTGTCAACACGGCTCTCGAAGTGGATCTCGACGCGCAGGTCAACGTGGAAGGCACCGCGGCATCAACTCTCGGCGGCATCGGCGGGCACCCCGACTTCGCCGCCGGCGCGGCCCGTTCCGACGGGCTATCCGTGATCGCCGTCCCGACCCGGCATGCCAGGAGGTACACCCTGGTCGACCGGCTCAGCCGGCCGACGAGCACGCCGGCCCACGACGTCGACGTCGTGGTGACCGAGCAGGGGGCGGCTGACCTCCGCGGCCTCGACCGGGCCGAACGCCGCAACGCGCTGCTCAGGCTGTGGGGACGCCAACCGTGAAACCGCATGTAGAAATACCACCGGTGAGGCAGTCATGGCCGGTAACACCATCGGCAAGGGAACCATGAAAGTGAGCACCGTGAGTCAGAGCACCGCGGGTGAGCGCACAGCGGGTGGACGCACAGCGAATGAAGGCGCAGCCGGCGGGAAAGCGGTCGAAGCCGGCCGCAAGCCGAAAATCGCGGAGGTGACGGCGCGGGCCATCGGTGACCGGATCGTCGACCAGTCACTCACCGAAGGCGCCACGCTGCCGAACGAACGGCTCATGGCCGAGGAATTCGGGGTGGGCCGGACAACGATCCGGGAGGCGTTGCGCCTGCTGGAAACCCAGGGCGTCATCCGGATCAAACCAGGACCGGGAGGCGGGCCCCAGGTTCGCCGCCCCCGCCCCGACGACCTCGTCGGCGCGATGACCCTGATCCTGCAGTTCCTCGGAGCGACACTCGACGAGGTCGCGGTCACCAGGGAAATCATCGAAACGGCGGTCACGGCAATGGCCGCCGAACACGCGACGCCCGACGACCTCGCCGGCCTGCAACAGACCATCGACACGATGCGGGCCAACCTCACCGACGACGCCGTGTTCTACCCCCAGAACGACGCCTTCCACGCCCAGCTCGCCCGAGCCTGCGGCAACACCGTCCTGCTGGTCATCGCCGAAACACTGGAACGGATGACCGCGAACACCAGCACCGAGGTCGAATACCCCGCGCGCACCCGGGCCCGCATCGCCGACGCCCACCAGCGGATCGTCGACGCGCTCCAGGACCGCGACATCCGCGGCGCAGCCGACGAAGCGGACGAGCACATGGGCGAGTTCCGCCGCTACGCCCGCCGGCACTACCCCCACCTACTCAACGAACCCGTCCGCTGGACCTCCAATGACCGCTAACCGCCGGCCGGCCACCCGCTGCCCGTAAGAGGTCGCGGGTGGTACCAGCTGTTTCTTCACCCTCACCAACAAGCTGTCCTTCCTCGGTGCGCTGGCCAGGCCCCCGGGCCCGCGACCGAGACGACGCCGAGCAGCGGCCGTACCGCTGGCTGGTGCACTGCCCTGACGCCGCCATCCCCGAGCTGACCCGCCTTGCCCGCACCATGGATGCGTTGCGAGAGGCGCTGTTGGCCCATTTCGACACCGACGGATTCAGCAACGGCCCGCGCGAGGCGATGAACTGCTGATCAAGAAGAAGCCACCAAATGGGCTCAATCTACTCACTTGAACTACCTCCGATACGACCGGCGCTGAGTGCCCGTGCGTACGTCTCCCGATCCAACAGAGGGAGCTCGCCAGTGGCGTCCGTGGTGGCAATATATTCAAGCATCCGCCGCTGAGCTTCCTTTGATTGATCCCTAACTAGGAACTCGGCGTGCTCAAGCTGCAAGCCGCGTTCGAGCGACAGAGAGCTGCCAAAGTATATGGATCGCTTAATTGCTCCGAGAGATTTCTTTGATCGTAGGCTCAGGTATTCTGCGCGCTCTATCGAACGCGCGAGTACCTCTTTCTGTGGCACCACTTCGTCGACTGCACCGAGCGAGAGCGCCTCTGCTGGTGTAAATGGCCTGCCTTCGAGAACAGCAACTAGCGTTTGCTGGGTACCAATTAGACGGGGCAATCGTTGAGAGCCTCCGCCACCCGGCGTAAGTGCGAGCAGGACTTCTGTTAAGCCGATGGCAAAGTCCCCGTCTGCCATGATGCGCAGATCACATGCCCATGCCAATTCCGCGCCGACGGCAAGTGCCGAACCATTGAGTGCCGCAATGAAGATGGTGCCGCTTGCATTCATCTTCAGGAAGGTCGCGTGGAAGCTATCGAGCTGCAAAAGTGTCTTGAGCCGGGTCATCCCCGCGAGCGTTCTGACAATTGGCAATCTATTTATGAGTCTCGCCGTGCGCGCGACAAGCCCGGCGAGGCGTGTATTGATGGGCGGGAATCCAGTGCCACCTTTTTGTAGCCAGCGAACATCAGAATGACTCAAGAAGCGATCAGGATGCGTGCCAGTGAAGACGACCGCGTGGATGTCCGGATCGCGGTCTGCGCGATCAACCAGTTCTTTCAATTGTTTGGCGATCGTGGCATCAAACAACGCATGCGGGCCTCCGTCGATACGAGCGACAAGTACCCCGGCGTGGCCTTCAACGGCAATGTGTCCTGCGGGCTGCGAGTTATCCATGTGATCCTCCGGTGAGTCGGCTGTGGTCGACGGTTTCAGGCACTCGTGCGGGTCACGCTCCGCGTGAAACGGCGACGCATTCTGTGCGCGGGGGCGTGCCGGCCCGGCGGCCTGGGCGGCAGGGGCATCATTTCATGCGGACGACGACCTTGCCGGCCCGGGTGCGTCCTTGCTCAAGGTGGGCCAGGGCTTCGCGGGTCTGTTCGAAGTCGAAGACGCGGTCCACGACCGGCCGGATGATCCCGGCGTCGATGAGGGCGGTGAGTTCGCGCAGTTGGTCACCGCTGGCCTTCATGAACAGGAACGAGTACGTCACCTGGTGTCGCCGGGCACGCCGGCGGATCCGGAAGCTCAACGCGGCGATTGCCAGCCGGATGACGGGATTGGCGCCCAGTTCCCTGGCGTAGGTGGGGTCGGGTGGCCCGGCGACGCTGATGACTGTCCCGCCGGGCTTGAGCACCTGCAGGGACCTGTCGAGGGTTTCGCCGCCGACGGTGTCGAGGACGACGTCGTAGTCGTGCAGGTTCGTCTCGAACGCCTGCTTCTGGTAGTCGATGACGACGTCCGCGCCGAGGTCCTTCACCAGGTCGGTCTTCGTCGCGCTCGCGGTCGTGGCCACGCTCGCGCCCAGGTGTTTCGCCAGTTGGATGGCGATGGTGCCGACGCCGCCGGCGCCGGCGTGGATGAGGATCTTCTGGCCGGGTCGCAGGTCGGCGAGTTCGACCAGAGCCTGCCAGGCGGTCAGTCCGACCAGGGGGATGGAGGCGGCCTCCTCCATGGTGAGCGTGGTCGGTTTGGTGGCGACGTCGTCCTGGTGGATGGCGATGAGTTCGGCGAACGTGCCCGTCCGGTTCTGGTCCGGGTGTGCGTAGACCTCGTCACCGACGGCGAAGCGCGTGACGCGGGCACCGACCGCGACGACCGTGCCGGCGAGGTCGTTGCCGAGGACGAACGGCGCCCGGTGCGGCAGGATCACCTTGAGGTCCCCGTTGCGGATCTTGATATCGAGCGGGTTGACGCTCGCCGCGTGAATCCGGACGAGGACGTCGTGATCGCCTACCTGCGGATCCGGCACATCACCGGCGCGTACGGTGTCGGCGTCCCCGTAGCGCTCGACCACAAATGCCTTCATCATTGTCTCCGTCTCTGGTTTGCGCTGCTCACAGCAGTGCAAAGATTGCTTTTCGGTCAGCGCGGCGTCGTCGCAAATCTCGTCTCAGGGATGAGCACTCGCCTTGGCTTTCGCCAGGAGCGGACCGGTGACGTGCTCGGTGTTTACGGCGTTCGCCCGCAGCCGCCGGGCCGGTGCCGTGACCAGTGCAGGCGGCTGGCGCCGGCCAGCAGGTGGCGCGGTTTCGCCGCCGGTCGGACCTGCTCCGGCTGTGCTGACCGCTAATTAGGGCAGGAGCTGGGCGAGTCGGGTTCCGATCGGCTGGTGCAGGCCGGCGCGGACCGCGCGGGTGAACTCGTCGGCCAGGATCTCCACGTCGCCCTTCTCGACACCGTCGAGGACTTGGCGGACCACGTCGGCGGGATCCGACTTGGCGGCGTCGATGCTGGCGACCATGTCGGTGTCGACGTACCCGACGTGGACTCCGACGACCTGCACGCCCCGGGGTCCGAGTTCCAGGCGCATGGCGTCGGTGGCGCTCCACACGGCCGCCTTGGATACCCCGTAGGTGCCGCCCGTGGGGAGCCAGGACGCCACCGAGGCCATGTTGATCACGATGCCGGAACGCTGCGCCAGGCGGTCGGCGAAGGCCGAGGACACGGCGAGCGTGCCGAACAGGTTCGTCTCCAGTTCGCCGCGCAGGGTGGCGGTGTCGGCGTCCAGGACCGAAACGCCGCGGGCGATGCCGGCGTTGTTCACCACGACGCTCACGTCCTGCGCGGTCTCGGCGGCGCGGGCCACCGAGCCGGCGTCGGTGACGTCGAGCTGCAGCGGCACCACGCGCGGGTCGTCGGCGACGATCGTCTGCGGGTCGCGGGCGGCGGCATAGACCTTCGCGACCCCGCGGTCGAGGAGCTGACGCACGAACTCCCGGCCCATGCCGCGGTTCGCACCGGTCACGAGGACGGTCTGGTCGACGAGCTGAGTCATGTCATTCTCCGGGAGTCAGTGCACTCGGTCGGACGCTGAGTGACGAGTACGCCGCTATACGGGGTTGTTTCGCAGACACGCGGCGGGCCATCTGCTGGATCGCCTGGTCGACTTCGGGTACGCGGCCGGCGGCGACGATGAACGAGCAATCCGATTACACTCATACGACCATAGAGTGAGAGAACGGCCGGGAGCAAGCCACTGGGCGAAATTAAATTATGGACGTACTCTCAATCTGATCGGGGGTGGTCGACGCGGGTCGCCGGCGGGTGAAGGAGTGTGTGGTGCGATACGGGAGAGAGCGCAAGCAGATGACGCGGCGGCGGATCATCGAGGCGGCCGGGCGCCGGTTCAAGACCGACGGCATCGACGGCTCGGGGATCGCCGCGCTCATGGCCGACGCGGGACTGACCAACGGCGCGTTCTACGCCCACTTCGACTCCAAGGACGACCTGGTCGTCGCCGCGGTCGCCGACCAGCTCCGCGAGCAGCGCGAGGGCCTGAGCGCGGCGGCACCCGGCCACGCCGGAGCCGAACAGTTCCTGCGGGAATACCTCTCGATCCGCCATCGCGACAGCCCCGAGGACGGCTGCCCGTCCGCCGCCCTGCTCGACGAGATCGCCCGCAGCGCGGATGCCGCCCGGCGCGCGTACACCGAGGGCATGCTGGCCGTCATCGACGACGTCGCCGCCCGGGTGGCACCCGACGATCCGCAGTCGGTGCGCGCGCAGGCGCTCAGCATCTACGCCCTGATGGTCGGGACGCTGCAACTCTCCCGCGCCCTGGCCGATCGCCGACTCGCCGACTCGCCGACGTGGTCCTCGAGCAGGGCATCCGGAGCGCCCTGACGCTGCTCGGCGCCGAAGACCGGCGATGGGGCACGAGCCTCCCTTGAAATTACAAATATAATTTCATGGCCGAGAGATCTTGCCGGCGGTCTTCTTCCCGGATTATGGTCTGATGATCGTAATCTAGAGCCACGGGCAAGCTGCACTTCCGCGAGACCGTCGTCGACGGCCTGGAGAACACCCTGGACGCGTTCCTCGCGATGATGCGCGGCGAGAACGTCGGAAAGATGGTCGTCCGGCTCTGAGGCATGTGCGGCGGGCCGCTTGCCCGCTCCCATCGAAACAACTACCACGAGATGAGTCATCCGATGAGCCAGCCCAGCACGATCCGCCTCGAGCGCACGACACCGCGGACCGCCACGATCACGTTCGCGAATCCGCCGATGAACCTGGTGGTTTCCGAGACCGTGGTGGCGCTGCACCGGATCGTCCGCGACCTCGACAACGACCCCGACATCCAGGTCGTCGTCTTCTCCAGCGAGGTCCCCGACTTCTTCTTCAACCACTTCGACGGCGCCGAGGCCGGCAACCTGCCCGTGCCCGAGCACGAGGACGACGCGCCGGTCTGGACCGACCTGGTCCTGCGGTTGAGCAAGGCCGCGTACGTCAGCATCGCGGCCATCCGGGGCCGCACCCGCGGCGCCGGCAACGAACTGGCCCTCGCCTGCGACCTGCGGTACGCCAGCCGGGAAAAGGCGATCTTCGGCCAGCCCGAGGTCGGTGTCGGCATCGTCCCCGGCGGCGGTGGCGCCGAGCGGCTCCCCCGCGCCATCGGCCGCGACCGGGCGCTCGAGGCGATCCTCGGCAGCGCCGACTATGACGCCGACCTGGCCGAGCGCTGGGGATGGGTCACCCGGACCCTGCCGGACGCGGAACTCGACGCCTTCGTCGACGCGACGGTCGCCCGCCTCGCCTCCTTCGACCGGCAGGCCCTGGCCACCGCCAAGGCGATGGTCGGCCGGGCCACCCTGCCGCCGGACGCCGACCTGATCGCATCCTACGGCGTGTTCGTGGACTCGCTGACCCGCCCGGCGCTCCTGCCCCGGGCGATGGCGCTCGGCGCGCTGGCCGCCGACAAGGGCCTGGACGTCGAATACCAGCTGGGCGAGTACCTCGGCGTGATCAACCAGAACCTCTGATCGTCTCCTCCGCGCGGCGGCCCCCCGGCGCGTGGGGCACTGAACCGAATGCGGGGTACGCCGTGCGCGGACGGCGTACCCCACGCCGCTCCTGCGGGCAGCTCGTGCCCGGGCAGGACCGTCTCCAAGCCGGGTCGACGAGCTCGTCCAGATCTTCGGTCCGCCCGCCAGCGTCGTCCCCGGCCTGCACATCGGGGTCCACGCCGACGCGGCCGGCCCGGTCGAACGGCGGGCACCAGAAGCGCTCGGGTTCATCAATATCGAAGCGCCCGCGGAGACGAACCGACGCGGTGGTGGCGCGTGACACGCTCAGGTGCGAGCGCGGGTTGGCGAACCCGCGCCTGGGCTGCGCCCGGCGTATCCCAGCCCGCCGAGTGCGAGCAGCATCCAGGCGGCCAGGTATCCGAACGCTGCCGGGGCGGAGACGGCGGTCCATATCGCGCCCGCGATGGCACTGGCGGCGACGTTGCCGGCAGCCTGGACGGTGGCGAGCAGACCGAACGCGGAGCCGCGGATGTCGGGCGGGGCGAGGCTGGCGACGGCGGTGTGCTGAGCGGTTTCGACGCAGCCGATCGCCAGGCCCGCCGCGGCGAACGGCAACGCGAGGAACGCCACGTTGGCACCGGCGAAGGCGAAGCCGGCGTAGGCGGCGGCGAACAGGCCGACACCGACGGTGAGGACGCGGATGGCGCCGTGCGGGCCGAGCCGGTCCGCGAACCGTCCGGCGGGCAGCGACGCGAGAGTCGCTGCGATATTGTAGAGGATGTAGAGCGCCAACGCGAGCTGGGTAGCGCGCTCTTGGCCGTGGCCGGGGCGCAGCAGGTCGGTGGCGCGCAGGATGAGCAGGGTGGCGGCGACGTTACCGACCTCGAACGCGGCGACCGCGGCCATCAGCGGGCCGAGCCCCGCCACGAGCACCGGGCGGACGCGGACACGCAGCGGCACCCGTGGGCGGGGCTCGGCTTTCGGGGCGTGGTGGATGGCGTAGACGATCGCGGCGGCGGCGAGCAGCCCGGGGATCACGGACAGGCCGATCGCGGCGCGGACACCGATCGCGGCGACCAGACCGAGCGCGAGCAGCGGCCCGAAGATCGCGCCGAGGTTGTCCATCATCCGCTCGAAGCCGTAGGCACGTCCGTAGACGGTCGGGGCGACGACATCGGCGAGCAGGGCGTTGCGGGCTGGCACTCGCAGGCCGCGGGCCGCCCAGGCTCCGGCGCGCAGCACCCCGACCTGCCAGACCGCGGTGGCCGCTCCGGTCAGCGCGCCGAGTGCGGCGGTGCTGGTGTAGCCACCGACCGCGACCCGCCGACGGCGGTGCGGGTCGTCGGCGAGCGCGCCGCCGACCAGGCGGGCGGTGCCGGCGAGCCCGTCGGAGACCCCTTCGATCAGCCCGAGGGCGGCGGCCGGCGCACCGAGGGTGACGGTGAGCAGGCTCGGCAGCAGCGCGGTGGGGATCTCGTGGCCGACGTCGGCGAGCAGGCTCGCGGTGCCGATGCCCGCGACCCCGCGGGTCAGCCACCGGCCCGAGCCGGCTTCCACGCGTGGGCTCGTGTCCGGCTGGGTAGCGGGGCTGGTCATGACAGGCAGTCTGCCGGCGGGCCGTCATACCCGCGCGTGCGCCGGGGTGGGCACCGCAACGGCGGCGGGCTCATGGCCGGACCGTGGCCCGGCGTCGGCGGTGTGAGCGCTGTGCGGGAAGGGATGGCTGGCCGCGTCCTATGTGCCTCTGGGCAGGGCGAACGGCAGGAGCGCGAGGTGGATCTCCCGGTTGGGGTCGCCGTTGGCATGCAGGACGAAGTCGTGCCGCTCGTCGGTGTGGTGGAGACCACGCCGCTTGAAGGTCGGGTACTGCTCAACCTCGTCAACGGCCTTCTCGATCGCGGCGGTGACGTCGACACGGCGGATGAACAGCAGCAACGCGGCCTTGGTGTCACGCCAGACGAGGTAGCCGAGCAGCTGGTTGAGAGCCTGGGGGACGGTCGAGGGGCCGTCCCCGATCTTGCATTCGCCGATGAAGATGTTGGCGTCGCCGTCGCCGTCGCGGATGAGGATGTCGGGCTTGCCGTTGCCGTTGAAGACCTCGCCGGCGGCCTGTCCCTCGAAGACCGCGTTGAGGTTGATCAGCAGCAGGTTGCGGATCTCTTCTTCGTCCAACTTCGCGACCGTGGACGGGTTGCGCTCGAGCGCGTTGCGCGAGTTGCGCGGCACCGCGAGCGCGGCTTCGTAGTCGGCGTCGGCCAGGACGGGCTCGGGCGCGAACGGCCCGGAGGCCGCGGGCCGGCGGACGGTGACTTTCCGTCGGATGACCGGCACCGCGTACCGTGCCGCGTCCGGTCGCTGCCGGATCGGGAATCCCAGCCCGGCCTCGAGCTGCCGGTCGGCCAGCAGCTTCGCTCGCCGGTCCGTGACCAGGCCGGGCGCGGCCAGTCGAATCGCGGCGATGTCCCATGACACCCGCCGTTGCACCGGCCGCACCCCGTGGCCATGACCGGGATCGGGACCGCGGCTCGGCCACCGCCGAACTGGTGCTGATCCTGCCGGTACTGCTGCTCATGCTGCTCTTCCTGGTCCTGTGCTACCGGGTGTCGGATGCGAAGCTGCGGATCGCCGACGTCGCCCACCAGGCCGCCCGCGCCGCCTCGATCGCCGGCACCCCCGGCCAAGCCGTCACCGACGCCCGTGCCACCGCGCAGACCGCCCTGGCCGACGCCGGGGTCACCTGCGAACACCTGACG
>NZ_CAUVXP010000106.1:7445-21683 GCF_963555955.1 Protofrankia sp. Cas3 | reverse complement strand
CGTGTCCCTCGGCCACGGCATCCACTTCTGCCTGGGTGCGGCGCTCGCCCGGCTGGAAGGGCGCATCGCGCTGGAGGAAACCCTGAGCCGCTTCCCGACCTGGGATGTCGACCACGACCGCGCCGTCCGACTACACACCAGCACCGTGCGTGGCTACGAAAAGCTACCGATTGTTTTCTGACCGCGATCGTTTGGGTCTGTCAACAGCCTAACGGGCCGGCGGGATGTTCTGGTTGACGTGGAAGTGGTTTCCGGGGTCGTACCGGGCCTTGACCTCGGCGAGCCGGTCATAGTTGCCGCGGTAGGAGGCGCGGACCCGGTCGGCTCCCTCTTCCATCATGAAGTTGACGTAGGCGCCGCCGGCCGACGTCGGGTGCAGATCCTGCCAGTACCGCTTCGCCCAGTCGCTGATGAGGTCGGCATTGGCCGGGTCCGGGTCGACCCCGACGATGACCCCGGCCCAGCCGCCGTTGCGATAGGCGAACGCAGTTGCGTCTTCGGGTACCCGCATCGCCGCCCCATCGATGGGATAGAGGTGCATGGTCGAGTGACCGGTGGGCAGCATGGCGCCGTACGTGAGGTGCACGTCGATGGCCTGCTCGGAGATCTCGTTGAAGAAGTCCGCGCGCCAGTACCACTGCAGGCCCGCCGGGTAGAGGCCGTCGAACGCGCTCTGCAGCACCGTGAAGGGCATCGGGCTGAGACCGACGAGCAGCGGTGAACCGAACTCGCGGATCGGGGCCAGCACCTCGTCGACGGAGTCGTGGGAGCCCGTGTAGCACCAGACGATGGCGCAGGCCTTGCGACCCCACAGGTGTTCGGGAAACGGCGGCGCGGGTGGGATCGTGATCAGGCCGAGCCAGCCGCTCAGTTCCTCGGGAAGCGAGGGCAACAGCTCGCGGTACCACCGCATGACCTCGGCGGTGTCCGCCAGGTCGTACAACACCGGTCCGCCGATGACGACGCCATGGTCGCCGATCTCGTGGCAGACGAAGCGGAACGAGGTGACCACGCCGAAGTTTCCACCGCCGCCGCGCAGTGCCCAGAACAGATCGGGATGGGACGTGGGGCTCGCGGTGACGAAGGTTCCGTCGGCAAGCACGACGTCCGCCGACAGCAGGTTGTCGACTGTCAGACCGAACCGCCGGGTCAGGTAGCCGACCCCGCCGCCGAGGGTGAGTCCCCCGACTCCGGTCGACGCGATGAAGCCCGATGGCGTGGCCATCCCGAATGCCACCGTCGCGTGGTCGACGTCGCCCCACGTGCAGCCGCCGTCCACGCGCACCGTGTGGCCGGCGGGATCCACCGTCGTGCCGCGCATGGCGGACAGGTCGATGACGAGCGCGTCGTCCCAGACCCCGAGCCCGCCGGCGTTGTGCCCGCCGCCGCGCACCGCGAGATCGATTCCGTGCTCGCCGGCGAACCGGACGCAGGTGATGACGTCGGCGACGTCGACGCAGCGGGCGATCGCCGCGGGTCGACGGTCGATCATGGCGTTGTAGACGGCCCGTGCCGAGTCGTAGGCCGGGTCGCCGGGCCGGATCGTCGGCCCACGCAGGGTCGCGGCCAGCTCGGCGTAGTCGGGTCCGGACTGTTGCCCGGCCCGGGAGGATGAGGTCGTCCCGGTCATGGTGTCGCCCTTCGGTACGGCGGCGGCTCCCCTGCGAGTCGCCGGCTGACGGTGACGCTAGACAGGGGGGCGTTCGCTCAGCGTTCGCCCCGACCACCGACCACCGGGGGCGCGAACGCCGCTGGCCGGATTGCGAACACCCCGGGCGGCGAGGTCGGCGTCGCACCGCGCCTGCAACGTCTGGCTGAGCTGGTCGGCGGCGAGGTCGGTCGCCCGGCGCAGCATCGGCACGGCGATCTGGTCCGGTTCCAGGCTGGCGCGCATGCGCAGGACCTCTGGCAGCCACCAACGGTCGTCGTGCTGCTGCGCCGCGAGCCGCGCCGCGTCCAGGATGCCGCGTGCGGCATCGGCGCGTCCGCAGCCGATCTGTACCTCCGCGAGCAGCGACAGCCAGTACGACATCCGGGTGTGCGCTCCCTGCGTGCGCAGCCGGCTGACCGCCTCCTGGATTGCGGCGACACCATCCTCGCCGCCGGTCGCCCAGCCGGTGAGGATGGTGGCCCACTCGCGGTAGTAGGCGAACTCGTAACGTCGGCAGAGCTCGTCCAGCTCCTTCGCCGCCCTGGCCAGTGAAGCACGGTCTCCCCGGAGCTGATGCGTCATCGCCGCGTAGGCCAGGGCCACCGCGAGACTGTAGGGGTGGTCGGCCGCCCGGCCTCGCTCGACCGCCTCGTCGCAGCGGGAGACCGCTCGGGCGTCGTCGCCGAGCAGCCAGTGCGCATGAGCGGCCCAGGCCATGGCGTGGACATCGGTGCGGGTCCCCACGATCAGCGAGACGGCGCCTGGTGACAGGTTGTAGGCGCGGTCGAAGTGGGTGATCGCGGTGGCGTGCCGGCCGACGCTGGTGGCCGAGCCGGCGTAGGCGAAGTGCGCCTGTCCGGCGAGGTCAGGGTCGGCTTCGGCGAGGGCGAGCGCACGCGCCGCCAGCTCGTGGGCCTGCGCGGTGTGACCTTGGACGAAGCGGACCGTGAACAACCCGATCAGGCTGGCCAGCAGCGCATGCGGGCGAGCCAGCCGCTCGGCGAGGGTGGCCGAGCGTTCCAACGTGGACTGCACCTCGGGCGAGGCATAGCCGTGCACCGCGTTGAGCGGCCCTGTCATCGCCTGGGCCACGTCCAGTTCGCGTCCGTCGCGGTCGAGCCCGGGTGGCAGCTGGGCGATCAGCTCCAGGCACCGGGTGTGGTGGCGGGTCGCCTCCGCGTTCGCGAATACTCGCGTGGCCGCCTCGGCGGCCCGGCCGAAGTAGTGCAGGGCGCGATCCGGTCGTCCGCCGCGGTCGTACTGCTCGGCGAGCTGCGCGGCCGCCTCGTTGACGTCGGTCGCGTGGAGCAGCTCGAGTCCCTGGGCCAGGCGGCGATGCAGCAACCATCGGCGCGGTGGGCTGACCAGCTCGTACGCGGCGTCGCGCAGCAGGTCGTGGGAGAAGTCGTAGCCATCGCCCTGTTCGGTCACGATCCGGCGCCGCCACAGCTCGTCCACCGCCTGCACCAGTGCGTCCGCGTCGAGATCGCTGGCCTCGCACAGCAGGTCCAGGCTGAAGTCGCGGCCGAGGGCGGCGGCAAGCGCGGCCACCTCGCGAGCCGACGGAGACGACTGCTCCAGCCGGCGGTGCAGGATGGCCCGCAGGTTGGGCAGCGCCACCGGTTCGCCGGGGGTCGGCGAGCCGTGCGCGGCCTCCACCACGAACAGCGGATAGCCTCCCGTGGCCGCATGCAGGACCCCCGCCTCCGCCGCGGTCACCGGGCGACCGAGTAGCGACGCCGTCAACGCGGCGGTGCCGGTGGAGTCCAACGGCGCCAGGGAAAGGTCGGTGACCAGCCGCGCCGATCTCCACGCCCGCAGTGACGCGGCGACCTCCGCGTTGCGGTCCAGTTCATCCGCCCGGACCGTGGCGGCGACGAGCAGCGGGGCGTGGCCGGCGAAGCGGAGCAGGAAGGTCAGCCAGGCCACCGTCTCCTGGTCACACCACTGCAGGTCGTCGAGCACGAGCAGGGTCCGACGCCCGGTGGACAGCACGGCCCGGGCGAGCCCTTCGAAGAACCGGTGGCGCTGCCAGGCGTCTGCCATCGCGTGCGAGCCTGACTGCGCCGACTGCGCCGACTGCGCCCGTCCCGCACCGGTGGCCGGCGCCACCACGCCCGCCTCGGCGACGTCCGTGGACGCCTGCGGCACCAGCCGCTCGACCTCCATCCGCCACACCGGGTCCAACCGTTCGACGCCCGGCTTGAGGTCGCCGGCCCGCAGCCACTCCGCTACCGGTGCGAGTGCGAGACGCCCGGCCAACCCGAAGCACCGCGTTGTGGCGACGGCCGCCCCGCTGTCGCGGGCGATGGTGGCAAGCTCGGCAACCAGCCGGCTCTTGCCGACCCCCGCCTGCCCGGACACCACCACCAGCCCACCGCGCCCGGCGGCTGCCTGTTGCCATTTGCTCACCAGCAGTGCCGCCTCGCCGTCCCGGCCGACGAAGCCCGCCCCGGCCGCACCCGACCGTCTGGGCCGTCGATCCGTTGGCACCCGGTCGGGTTGCGGTGCGCCGCGCCGCCCGAACAGCCGCTCGACCACCCTTGTGGTCTCCGGGCCGGGGCTGACCCCGAGCTTCTGCTCCAGCACGGATGCGCAGCGGTGGTAGGTCCGCATCACGGCCCCGCGGTCCCCGGACTCGGCCTGCAATTCCATCAGGACGCGGTACCCGACCTCCTCCAGCGGCTCCAGCTCGACGCGACGCCGGGTGACCTCGATCGCGCGGACGCGGTCGCCGGATGCGCGCCACCCGCGGACGGCCTCGTCGCACAGATCCACGCATTCCCGGCACAGCAGCTCACGCTGATCGAGAACCCAGTCGTCGTACATCCCGGGCAGCAGGTCGCCTCGGTACTCGGCGATCGCCGCCGCCGCGTGACGCAGGAAACCGGAGTGGTCACCTGCCGACCGGGCCGCGGCCGCCGCCAGCCGCTCCGTCCGGAAGACGCGGACGTCGACCCGGCAGGTCGGGGTGTCCCGCCAGGTCAATGCCGTCGGTTCCACCACCAGGGAGGGGACTTCACCTATCGCGAGGCGCAGGTTGTGCAGCTCCCGCCGCAGATTCGTGCGCGCCTGGGCCTCGCCTGAGTCCGGCCAGAAGACGCCGGCCAGGTGCTGTCTGCTTTGCGAGACCTCCGCGTGCAGGACGAGGTACGCCAGCAACGCGATGGAGCGCGGCGACGGCGAGCGTCCCCCGACCCTCGCCCCACCCGCGACGCGCTGTT
Organism: Protofrankia sp. Cas3; assembly: GCF_963555955.1. Classification (NCBI taxonomy): domain Bacteria; kingdom Bacillati; phylum Actinomycetota; class Actinomycetes; order Frankiales; family Frankiaceae; genus Protofrankia; species Protofrankia sp. Cas3. Next base: position 16,808 of record NZ_CAUVXP010000106.1, on the reverse strand, counting down.
CGCTCAACAGCCGTACGTCCAACATGGCGAGAACCCTCTCCGGCTCCTCGTACCCATGATCCTGGCACCACATTCTCGCCCATCGGCTCGGCTTCAGGACGTATCAGATCTGGTGGTCGGAGTGACCCTGGGGCGATGCGCGGCGGCATCGGTCGTCTCCGTGGTGTACCGTCCGCAACCTTCGAAGCGAGCAGGAGAGACCCGGGTACCTCCATGGCGTGGTGGCACACTGGTCGTGGCGAAGCCATCAGGAAACCGTAGTTCTGCCGACGTCCCAGCTCCACGCACCTCGGCCCACGCCGACGAGGACCGCCAGTGTCGAATGCCCGATCGACTCGCGCCGTACCGGCACGTAGCGTGCACAGCGCGCAGCGTGCCGAGCCGACGTTGCTCTACGTGATGAAACAGGTTGAGTTGGTGGTCCGTTCGCACCTGGACGAGATTTTCCGGCCGATCGGACTGACCGCCCTGCAGTACACGGCGTTGACCGTGCTGGAACGGCACCCGGACATGTCCTCGGCGCAACTCGCCCGCAACTCCTTCGTCACGGCGCAGACCATGGCCGACATGGTGACCGCACTGCAGGAGCGTGGCCTGATCGAGCGGCACCGCGATCCCGATGACCGTCGGCGCCTGGTGCTGGCCCTCACACCCGACGGGCGGCAGCTGCTGAGCGCCCACCGGGACAAGGTCAGCGACCTGGAGACCGAGATGCTCGCCGGGGTGAGCGAGGAGCAGGCCTCCGAGCTGCGGCGGATCCTGCTGGTCTGCCGCGCCAACCTGGTTGGGCACCCGCCGCACTGAGCGGTGCCGTCAGCGTAGGCGGAGGGGAGGGGAGGGGGGAGGGGAGGGACAGTCTATAGGCAGGTTTCCTGCTAAAAACAATCAGGAAACCTGTACGTCGCACGATTCGTGTGGCACGCTTCACATCCAGCCGACCCCACCGGCACACGGACGCTGGAGGCCACCCGAATGACCATTCTCAACCGACCCGCAAACGACGTGGTCGTGACGACATCGCCGCGCGGCCTGACGCGCGGCACGCTGGCTGCGGCAGCCTTGGCGGTCTGCGTCGCCCAAGTCGGGCTGGCAATCCCGGCCGTGCTCAACGGTCAGTTCCAGCAGGATCTGGGCACCAGCTCGTCACAGTTAACCTGGATCTCCGACGCGTTCCTCGTCCCGGTCACGCTCCTCGAACTCACCTTCGGGGTCATGGGTGACCTGTTCGGGCGCAAGCGCCTCCTGGTCGGGGGAACCATCCTGCTCGCCCTCGGGCAGTTCCTCGCGGTCCTCACCCCGGGAACCGGCAGTTCGACCGGGGCCCGGGTGCTGGTGTTGTGGTTGGGCCAGATCATCGCTGGCGTCGGTGCCGCCGCGATCTTCCCGACGTCGCTTGCCATGGTCGCCGCCGGCACGCACACCGTCCGTGACCGGTCGCGCGGCATCGCGATCTGGGCTGCGGCGTTGGCGTCGGGCGGTTTCGTCTCGCCGGTGCTCGGCGGCTTCCTGGCGCGCTACGGCTTCGGCAGCGACCCGTACGCCGGCTGGCGGTGGGCGTTCGTGGCCGTCATCGTGCTATCAGTGATCAGCATCGGCGTGTCGGTGCGGTTTGCCCGGAACTCCGCGGCCCCCGAGGGTCGCTCGCTCGACTGGCCGGGGCAGATAACCATAGCGGTGGCGTTGTTCGCGCTGTTGTACGCCGTGATCCAGGGTCCGACGAGCGGCTGGCACAGCGGTGGCGTGATCGCCGGATTCGTGCTGGCTGCGCTGTTCCTGGTCCTGTTCGTGCTGGCGGAGCGCCGCTCCACCGCGCCGTTGTTGCGGCTGGAGCTGTTCGCCAACCGCGCGTACTCGGTCGCCGCGGTCGCGACGGTCATCGGCATGTTCGCCTACCTCGGCACCGCCTACTCCACGAGCATCCGCCTGTCGGCGATTCAGGGCTTCACTCCGCTGAAGACCTCGATCGCGTTCATCCTGCTCAACGTGATGACGCTGGTGTTGATGCCCTTCACCTCGCGCGTCCTCGAGCATTACAACCCGCGGTGGACGTTGGGTATCAGCTTCGCGCTCGTCGCCGTCGCCGACTTCTGGCTGTCGGAGGTGTCCGCGACGAACCTGTCCCTTGCGCCGATCGTGGCTCCCCTGCTCATCGCCGGTGTCGGGTTTGCGGTGGCACTGTCGGCTATCACGGCTGTCGCGGTGAACACCGTCCCCAATCACCTCGCCGGCATGGCGAGCGGGTCGACCAGCCTGCTGCGCGACTTCGGGTTCACCCTCGGGCCGGCCATCATCGGCGCGATCGCGCTGAGCCGCGCCGCCGCGGAGGTCTCGCACAAGGTCAGCAACAACGCCGCGTTGGCCAAGGCCCTGGAGGCGTTCAACAGCTCGGCGGCCGGCGCGCCGGCGGCGCAGCAACCAGCGCTGCATGCGGCGATCGGCGCGGTGAACTCCGGACCGCTCGGGGCCAATGCCGTCCCCGCCTCGATAGCTCTGCCCGATGGCACGGTCATCCCGTTCAACCCGCTCAAGGACGTGGCCTTCCACGCTCTTGATCACGCCTACGCTCTCGGGTACGTCGTCTGTGGCGCTGCCGCCGTGGTCGCCGCTGTGCTGGCGGCGGTCGGGCTGGGCGGCCGGTCGCACGAAGCCATGATCACCGAGGAGAGTCTGGCCGAGTGAGATCCACAACCGGGTCGTGGTCGGCGCCGCGGTCGGCCAGCCGCGGTCCGCCAGCCGTTGTCGCCCCAGCGTGGATCTGGGATAGTCAGGAAACCTGCTTAATTGGACGGTCGGCCCGGCTGGCCGCCGCGGCACGCAGCCCCAGCGAGAGGAGTCCACGGATGACGTCAGGACGGGGAACAGACGGCCCCCTCGACGGCAGGGTCGCGATCATCACGGGCAGTGGCCGGGGGCTCAGGCTCGCCTACGCGCGGGCGCTCGCGGCGGCCGGTGCCGCTGTCGTCGTCAACGACGTCGACGCCGAGGTCGCCGACGCGGCGGCGCGATCCATCACCGACACCGGCGGTCGGGCCGTCGCGCACGTTGGCGCCGTCGGGTCCACCGACGTTGCGCAGGCGCTGGTGGACCGCGCGGTCGCGGAGTTCGGCCGCCTCGACATCCTCATCACCAACGCCGGCATCCTGCGTGACACGGTGTTGTGGAAGATGACTGACGAGGACTTCGACGACGTCGTTAGCGTGCATCTGCGCGGCACGTTCACCTGTGTGCGCGCCGCCGCCACCCGCATGCGCGAGCAGGGGGAGGGCGGCCGCATCATCTGCGTCGGCTCGCCCACCGGCCAGGTCGGCAACTTCGGTCAGACGAACTACGCGGCGGCGAAGGCCGGGATCGTCGGCATGGTGCGAACCTGGGCGCTCGAGCTCGCCCGCGCGCGGATCACCGTCAACGCGGTGATTCCCGTGGCCGCCACCGGCATGACCGAGACCGCACCGTTCCTGAAGCCGTACGTCGACGCGCTGCATGCCGGTGAGCCGGTGGCGCCCTACGCCCGCCGTGAGCTCAGCTTCGGGCCGCCCGAGGACGTGGCGGGGCTCCTGGTGTTCCTCGCCTCTGACGCCGCCGCCGACGTCAACGGCCAGGCCGTCGGGCTTGGCGGCGACCGGCTCGCGCTGTGGTCGCATCCCACCGAAGCGGTGGTGGCCTTCGCGGACGGCGGCTGGAGCGCGCAGGCGATCGCCGACGTCTGGCCCAAGGAGTTCACCGGCCAGCTGCAGACCGTCGGCCAGACCTTCCCGCAAGCCTACTAACGGAGTGTCGTGATGGGTATCGACCTCGACGCGGTCACCGCGATCGACACACACGTGCATGTCGAGTCCGACGGCCACGGGCACTGCTCGCTGGACGACGAACTGATGGCGGCGTCGGCGGCGTATTTCAAGGCGGGGGAGAACCGAACACCCGACCTGGCCGCCATCGCCGAGTACTACCGCGAGCGCAACCTGGCTGCCGTGGTCTTCACCGTCGACGCACACACGGCCACCGGCCATCCGGCGCTCTCCAGCGAGGACATCGTCGCCGCGGCGGCGAAGTACGACGACGTCGTGATCCCGTTCGCCTCCGTCGACCCGCACGACGGGGCGTCCGCGGTGGACCGACTGCGTGACCTCGCCGCGGCCGGGGCACGTGGTCTCAAGCTGCACCCGTCCATGCAGGCCTTCAGTCCGGATGACAGGACGCACTATCCGCTCTACGAAGCCGCGGCCGAACTCGGCCTGCCGGTCGTCTTCCACACCGGTCAGACCGGTATCGGCGCCGGTCTGCCCGGCGGGCGCGGCATCAAGCTTCGCTACTCCGACCCGATGCTCATCGACGACGTCGCCGCGGACCACCCGCAGCTGACCGTCGTCCTGGCCCATCCGTCGGTGCCGTGGCAGGACGCGGCGATCTCGATCGCGACGCACAAGGCGAACGTGTTCATCGACCTTTCCGGCTGGTCACCGAAGTACTTCCCGCCGCAGCTCGTACGGGCCGCCAACGGCCTGCTCAAGCACAAGGTGCTGTTCGGCTCGGACTATCCGGTGATCACGCCGGACCGGTGGCTGACCGACTTCGCCGCGCTGGACATCAAACCGGCGGTGCGGCCGCTGATCCTGAAGGACAACGCCGCGCGCATGCTCGGGTTGGGGCCTGCCTGATGGATCTTCGATCGCGGACGGGAGGCTGACGCGATGCCGGACTACGGACTGGGCAGCTGGCCGGCTCGTCGCGCCCGCATCAACGGCGCGGACGTAGCGTTACGCCAGCACACCGAGCCCGCAGAGCACAGCGAGCACAGCGAGCACGGAGAGCACGGAGAGCACAGCGAGCAATCGGCAGACCGCAGCCTGACCTACGCCGAACTGGCCGCCCGGGTCGAGCGTCTGAGCCTGGCGTTTGCCGAGCTCGGCGTGGGCCACGGCGACCGGGTCGCTTACCTCGGCCCGAACGACATCGCGACCTTCGAGGTCTTCTTCGCCACCGCCCGGCTAGGCGCGATCTTCGTCCCGTTCAACACCCGACTGGCGGCGGACGAGGTCGCCTACCTGCTCGACGACGCGCGTCCAACGGTCCTGGTCCACGGCCCGGAGCTGGCCGATCTGGTGGTCGCGGTGGACCCGGCCGCACACGGGGTCGCCGCGGTCGTGCCGGTGGCCGGGTCCGGGCCGGGTAGCTACGCCGCACTCCTGCACGCCGCGGTGGGGGCCGGGGCGGGGCACTGCGTGGTGCGTTCGGAGGTGGCGCTGTCCGACGACGCGGTGATCCTCTACACCAGCGGCACCACCGGCCGCCCGAAGGGCGCCGTGCTCAGCCACGCGAACATGACGTTCAACACGATGAACCAGTTGGCGCACGTGGATGTCCTGACCAGCGACGTGGCCCTCTGCATGGCTCCCCTGTTCCACGCGGCCGGGCTCGGACAGGTGAGCCTGCCGACCCTGTTCAAGGGCGGCACCGTTGTCGTCGCTCCGAGATTCGACCCGGGCTACGTGCTGTCGGCGATCGCCGCGCTGCGCATTGCGTCGTTCTCCGCCGTGCCGACGATGCTGCAGATGTTGTGCGAGCATCCGGACTTCGCCGCGGCGGACCTCAGCTCCCTACGCTTCGTGATCTACGGGGGGTCGACGGTAGCCGAGCGTGTCGCGGTCGCCTGGCAGCGCCGTGGCGTGCCGCTCCTGCAGGGCTACGGGATGACCGAGGCCAGCCCCGGCGTCTACCTGGCGGTGCCGCAGGGCGCGGCAGCGCGGCCGATCTCGATCGGCGTGCCGCACTTCTTCACCGACGTGTCGTTGGCCGCCGGGGCCGACGAGCCGGAGCCGGGGACGTCCGGCGAACTGCTGGTGCGCGGCCTCAACGTGTTCCGCGGGTACTGGAACCGGCCGGCGGAGACCGACCGTACCTTCACCGACGGCTGGTTCCGCTCCGGTGACGTCGTGCGGGTCGCGCAGGACGGTTGGGCCTACGTCGTCGACCGAGTCACGGATGTGATCATTTCCGGTGGGGAGAACGTCTACCCGGTCGAGGTCGAGGCGGTGCTCAACGCGCTGCCGGGCGTGGTCGACGCCGCGGTCGTCGGGGTCGCCGACGACCGCTGGGGCGAGGTCGGATTCGCCTTCGTCATCGCCGACCCGGATGCCTGGACCGAGGAGTCCCTGCGGGCCGCGTTGCGGGGCCGCCTGGCTTCCTTCAAGATCCCGAAATACGTGCGGTTTGTCCCGGTCCTCCCGCGAACCGCCACCGGAAAGGTTCGCAAACAGGACCTTCGTGCCACCGCGGCCACCGCGGCCGGGACCCCAACCTTCCATTGAGGAGACAGACCGTGTCCACAGTCGTCGACACCCTGGCAGACCTGACCCCGCTGGTTGGAACGAGTCTGGGTGCCAGTTCGTGGGTAGAGATCGACCAACACCGCATCGACACTTTTGCCGATGCGACCGGCGACCAGCAGTGGATCCACACCGACCCGGCGCGGGCCAAGGACGGGCCGTTCGGTACGACGATCGCGCACGGCTATCTCACCCTGTCACTGCTGATCCCGCTGTGGTCGGAGTTGCTGGACGTCCGCGAGGTCCGCACCAAGGTGAACTACGGCCTGGGCAAGGTGCGTTTCCCGGCGCCCGTTCCGGTGGGGTCCAAGGTGCGGGTGACGGCGACCCTGGTGGGGCTTGAGCCGGTCGACGGCGGGATGCAGCTCACCATCGACGCGGTGATCGAGCGCGACGGTGGTGGCAAGCCGGTGTGCGTCGCCCAGCCGATCTTCCGCTTTCTGGTCTAGGAGGTCGCTGAACAACGTCTGTCCGGCTCGCCTCCCCCCGCGTCCCACCTGGCGGTGCCCGTCTGTTTACGAGCCTGTTTTGAATCTTGGGTTCGGACAGGCTCTTAACGATGTGAATCTGATGCTCCTGCCACAACACCAGATTCACATCGTTCCCAAAGAGGCTCGGCGAACGTCTCGGTGACGTCGACGACGATCCGGCCCGGAAAGGCACCGTCCAGGGGGAGGTACGCGGCGTCCACCGAGGTGCGTTGCGGTAGTACGGGGAGATCGATGTCGACCTGAAGGCGGATCATCTGCCGCCAGGTCAGCACCGTGTCCCACATCTGCTCGGCCGCGGCTCCGGCGGCTCCGGCGGCTCCGGCGGCTCCGGCGGCTCCGGCGGCGCCGACCAGACGGCTCGCGGACCGTGCTTCCTCGAGGGTCAGGCCATCGGCGCCGATACGGGCGGCTCGAAGGAGCCCGGGTTCAGGGCGCGGCGGCGGACCTCGCCCGGGGTCAGACCGTAGCGTTCCCGAAAAAGCCGGGTGAGGTGCGGCTGATTGTGGAAGCCCCACCGATCGGCGATGGCGTTGATGCTGTGTCGGGCCAACAGCCGACTCTCGAGGTCGGCTTTCACGTGTTCCAGCCGTTGGGTGCGGATGTAGGCGGACACGGAGACCTGCTGATCTTCGAACAGCCGGTGAAGGTACCGGGGCGAGATGTGGTGGGCCGCGGCGATCGCGTCGGGGCACAGGGCGTCGTCCCTCAGGTGCTCACGAATCCAGGCGATGATCTGTAATCGCCGTGCATCGGCCGGAGCCGTGGCGCTGCTGTCCGTGGTGTCGGCGAGTGTCGCCGCGAGCAGATCCATGCAGGCCGCGGCCAGTCGATGGCCGGCTCCCGTCCCGCACGACTGCGCATGGGCCAGCAGGCTGCGCATGCAGGCGTTCAGCACCGCGCCGGCACCCTCCCGAGAAGGCAGGACGCGAGCGGTCCACCGTTCGACGAGTGCTGGTGGCAGGGGCACCAGGTCGCGTGGAAACATCAGAACAGCAAGGTGAAAGTCGTCTCGGCTGCTATGCCGGTACGGACGTCCGGTGTCGGACAGAACAAGGTCGCCGGGCTGGAGCAGGCACTCATGGCCATCTTGATCCAGCACCGTGACACCGGCCACCTGAAGTGTGATCTTGTAGACGGGCCGGTCGGCGGTTCCTGTGGCGGCAGCGGTACGCACGACCATGTGTGGCGATGCCTGCACGGATAGCAGTGACAGGTCTCCCAGGCTGGTCGCGTCCAACACCGCGTGGAACGGGCCGTCGGCATCCACGACCGGTTCCAAGGTCTCGAAGGTAGTGCTGACCGCATGACGCCACTGCTCGATGTCGCGTGCTCCCTCGAAGGAGCGTGACATCGCGGCACCGGTGCTGTCCACTCCTCGCCTCCTCGACCAGCCTTCGTGATCACTTTCAGGGCCGAACTGTACACCTGCGCGCAAGAATCAGGGCGCCCGTCGTCAACTGCGCTGGCCTGAACGTGGCCATCCTGACTATTGAGTCTGGTGCATGAGTCTGGTGCAGGAACCGGCGTTCGCGATAGCGCGACGAGAAGTCCAGGCGATCCACCGACGTGTGTCGGACCAGGCGTTTCAGCATCAGCTGATCGTCATCGCTGTACCGGCGAATTCCGCCGCGTGGAGGTGCCATTACTGTGGACCAAATAATAACACAGGCTGTGACCGTGGCTATCGACGACACGACCGCGATGCCCGGTCGACCAATGGTGTCGCCGGGCCGGCTGTACATCGACGGTGGGTGGCGCGACGGTGTCGCAGGCGAGCGTCGCGCGGTGATCGACCCGTCGACCGGGAAGATCGTCGAGACCGTGGTCGACGGCGGCGAAGCGGATATCGACGTCGCGGTGACGGCTGCTCGCAGAGCCTTCGACGAGGGGCCGTGGCCCCGGATGTCGGGCCGGGAGCGCGCTCGCGTCCTGATTCGCGTCGCCGAGCTCGTGCGTGAGCACGCCGACGAACTGGCTCGGCTGGAAACCCTGGATGTCGGCAAGCCGATCACACTGTCCCGGGTGGTCGACGTCAATACCGTGATCGAGCAATACGAGTATTATGCCGCTCTGGCGCAGACAATCGACGGGTCGACACGGTCGATTTCCGTGCCCGCGCTGGCATATACCCGCCGCGAACCCATCGGTGTCGTCGGAGCCATCACGCCGTTCAACTTCCCGCTGATCCTCTCCAACAGCAAAATCGCTCCGGCGCTGGCGGCAGGAAATACGATCGTCCACAAGCCGGCCGAGGACACGCCGTTGTCGGCGCTACGGATGGCGGAGCTGTTCTCGGCAGCCGGTGTGCCTGACGGAGTCCTGAACGTGGTCACCGGCGGGGCGGTGGCCGGCCAGGCGCTCATCCGCCACCCGAGTGTCGACAAGATCGCCTTTACCGGGTCGACGCCGGTCGGGCGGTCGGTGGCGAGCCTGGCCGGTGAGTTCCTCAAGCCGGCGACCATCGAGCTGGGCGGCAAGTCCGCGCAGCTGATCTTCGCTGACGCGGACCTCGACACGGCCATCGGCGCGGCGATCCAGGGATTCGTGTT